>JASHPR010000073.1 GCA_030038015.1 Streptosporangiaceae bacterium | reverse complement strand
TCGAGCCGCCCGGCGAGCGCGGCCGCCAGGGCGGCCGCGGCCCCGCGGAGCCGGTCTCCGGGCGATCGCGGCGACAGCAGCAGCACCGCCGCGGTGCCCGCGACGGAGGCCAGCCACCAGCCGGCGAGCCGGGACGGGATGTCGGCGACGGTGCCGGGCGAAGCCACCGGCAGCACGTAGGCGAGCAGCGCGGCGGTCACCCCGGAGGCGGCATTGGGCCCGGCCACGCCGGCGAAGAAGATGGCGAAGGCCACCGGGACGGTCACGATCGCGGCCAGCCATGCGGTCCCGTGGACCGCCGTCCCGATGGTCAGGGCCACGCTGCCGGCCACGGCCAGCCCCAGGTGGGCGATGGCCTTGTCCCGCCTGGTCCCGCCGAATGAGGCCAGGACCAGCGTGGCAAAGCTGCCAAAGGCGGCAAACAAGGCCAGCTGCAGGTCACCGATGACCTTGTAGGTCAGCGCGAACAGGCCGGGCATGACGATCGTCGTGCGCAGCGCGCGCATGGCCGCGGGGGCCGACCAGGTCACCTTCCAGGCGGGCCGTCCGGAGGCCCCCCGGCGCAGGCGGCGCGGCAGCGAGGTGCGCGGCCGGCTGGCGGGCGGGGCCGCGAGCGCGGAATCGGGCATTGAGCAAAGCCTACTGACCCGCGCAGCCTGCGTAAATGATCCGGAACGCCCGCCTGGGCCGCCCGGCGGGTCCATACGCGACGGCCGGCCGCTTCCCGGCGACGTGGCCGCCGGGGCACCGGCCTCCGGCCGTTAGGCTTGCCGGGTGAGAACCGGCCAGGCCCTGCCGCTGCGTGACGACCTCGCAGGCCGGGAGCCGTATGGGTCACCCCAGCTCGACGTCCCGGTCCGGCTCAACGTCAACGAGAACCCCTACCCGCCGTCGGCGGCGCTGGTGCGTGCGATCGCGGCCGCGGTCGCCGGCGCGGCCGCGGGGCTCAACAGGTACCCCGACCGGGACGCCGCGGGGCTGCGCGACGACCTGGCGCGTTACCTCGGCCACGGGCTGACCGGGGAGCAGGTCTGGGCCGCGAACGGCTCGAACGAGATCATCCAGCAGCTGCTGCAGGCCTTCGGCGGGGCGGGCCGCACCGCGCTGGGCTTCGAGCCCTCGTACTCGATGCATCCCGAGATCGCGCAGAACACCGGCACCCGCTGGGTGCCCGCCGCCAGGGACGCCGGCGACGACGGGTTCGGGCTGGACCCTGGCCGGGCCGCCGCCGTCGTCGGCGAGCAGCAGCCGGACGTGGTGTTCCTCGCCTCGCCGAACAACCCGACGGGCACGGCGCTGCCGCTGGCCGTGATCGAGGCGGTGTGCGCGGCGGCCCCGGGCATGGTCGTGGTCGACGAGGCGTACGCGGAGTTCGCGCGCGACCGCAGCCGCAGCGCGCTCGACCTGCTGCCGCGGTATGAGCGCCTGGTGGTCACCAGGACGATGTCCAAGGCGTTCGCGCTGGCCGGGGCGCGGGTGGGCTACCTGGCCGCCGCACCGGCGGTTGTGCGGGCGCTGCAGATCGTGCGGCTGCCCTACCACCTGTCCGCGATCACCCAGGCGGTCGCCCGGGTTGCGCTCCGGCACGCGGGCGAGCTGCTGGCGACGGTTTCCGACCTTCGCCTTGAACGTGACGCCCTCGTCGGCTGGCTGCGCGGCCGCGGCCTGGCCGCCGCGGATTCCGACGCCAACTTCGTGCTGTTCGGCACGTTCGCCGACCGGCACGCCGTCTGGCAGGGGCTGCTGGACCGCGGGGTGCTGATCCGCGAGGTAGGCCCCCCCGGCTGGCTCCGGGTCACCGTCGGCACGGCCGCCGAGATGTCGGCGTTCCGCGCCGCCCTGAACGACGTTCTTGCCGGTGCGTAGCCGGACCGCCCGGGTGGAGCGGCTCACCGCCGAGACGCAGGTGCTGGTCGAGCTGGACCTCGACGGCACCGGCCGGGCCGAGGCGAAGACCGGGGTGCCGTTCTTCGACCACATGCTCGCCCAGCTCGGCAAGCACGGCTGCCTCGACCTGACCGTGCGGGCGCAGGGTGACACCGAGATCGACGCGCATCACACGGTGGAGGACACCGCGCTCGCGCTCGGCCAGGCGCTGCGTGAGGCGCTCGGCGACAAGGCCGGGATCTGCCGGTTCGGCGACGCGCTGGTGCCGCTGGACGAGACGCTGGCCCAGGCCGCCGTGGACCTGTCCGGCCGGCCGTACGCCGTGCACAGCGAGCCGCAGCCGATGCCGCCCACGATCGGCAGCTACGACACGACGCTGACCCGCCACTTCTTCGAGTCGCTGGCGATGGCGGCGGGCATCTGCGTGCACCTCACCGTGCTGGCCGGCCGCAACCCGCACCACATCGTGGAGGCGCAGTTCAAGGCGTTCGCCCGCGCCCTCCGCGCCGCCGCCGCCCCCGACCCCCGGGTCCCCGGTATCCCCAGCACCAAGGGCACCCTCTCGCCATGATCCCGGAGGATTGTGGTCACATAGCGCCACAAATCCTCCGTGATCATGAACGGCTGACGGGACAGGCCCGGCCACACGGGATGGGCTGGCCGGCCCAGCCGCGGAAGCGGAGCACAGCTGCGATCTGAGCGGCGGTCTGGCACGGCCGCTCGGCAACGTCCGGCCAGCCGTATCTCAGCGTGGTGATCCCGTCTGCGGCCGAGGCGTTGTCCCGTGCGATGTCACGCCAGCGCTCGGCCACCGGGTGCGCGGCCTTGCCGTCCAGCTCGATGCAGGTCCGGTAGCGCTCAACGAGGTTGTCCAGGTAAATGCGGCCCGAACTCCTGGTCTTCGCGGCCTGGCGCCTGGCCCGGGGCAGCCGGTGCGGTCGCTCGACGTCGCGGACGTAGCGGATTTCCAGCACAGAATGCGCACCGTCGCCGATGTCGCCGAGGGCGCTGACCAGGATGCCCCGCCAGCGGACCTTGGGCCGCTTTTGCAAGGCGGTCAGCAGTAACTCCGCCGTGGTGAGCCGGGAGCCGCATGCCTGGCAGAGCCAGCCGAAGGCGCCGTCGATTGTCTTTGCGGTCTGGGTGAGGTCCAGGACGGTCTCCTCGATCCTGGTGCGGGGCGGCGTGCGGGAGGGGTGCCGTGCTTCCGCCAGCCGCCCAGACCTGTGCAAACGTAGCCCGGGGATCGGGTCGACGCGGGCGCTGCCAGAAATCGTGACATGGATGACCGGGCTTCGCGCGCTGGTCAGCCCGTCCAGCTCGGCAGCGGTCTGATGGCTGAGGGCCGCCTCCGGCCCGGCCCGCAGCACCGCGGCCCAGCACCCGGCCTCCCAGGCCGGCTCCCCGGTGAAGGTCGCGTACACGCCCCGCTGCAGCGGCGTCCAGCGGCCGCTGCGCAGCAGCCACCTGACCGTGGTCCATTCCAGGCCCACCTCCGGCGCCTGCCAGCGGGCCAGCACGCCTCGCTGCGACTCGATCAGCTGGGAGCAGCGCTCCGGCAGGTTCGCGGTCATGCCGCCAGGCTGGCCCGCGCCGCCCGGCTCCGGCACGGCGGTACCGCAGCCTGTGGACAGCCGGCTGGCCGCCCGCTTCGCTGTGGATAGCCGTTTGACGGGAGGGCTATGCCTGCTCGCGCGCGATCGCGGTGAACGCTTCCAGCGCCTCGGTGTCGGAGTAGTGGTTCAGCACGCACTCGGCCGCCCACTGCCCGGCACCCGGGTACGCGCTGCCGCCGATGATCCTGGCCGCCGCGCCGGCGTCGTAGCTGGTACGGCGCAGCGTCACGTCCGGGCCGAGCAGTGCCCAGCCCGCGCCCGGGTGGCCGTAGGGCATGCCGACGCTGCCCGGGTTGACGATCCGGCGTCCGCCAGCCAGCCGGTCGAACGGCATGTGGGTGTGGCCGCAGACGACGACCCCGGCTTCGACACCGTCCAGCGCCGCCGCCCAGCGTTCAAGAGAGCTGTCGACCAGCAGCATCTCGTCGTCCCGGCGCGGCGAGGCATGGCAGAACAGGGTCGGCCCGAGCCCGTCGATGTCCAGGGTGACGGTCAGCGGAAGCCGGCCGAGCCGGTCCCGGTGCGCCCGGCCGATCAGGGCAGCGCCCGCTGCGGCATCGGCGCCATTTGGCCCGGGAACCTCGCCGCCGTCGAACGCGGTGACCATTTCCCGCTCGCAGTTCCCGTGCACCCAGACCGCCCGGTCGCCCAGGGCGGCCAGCCGGTCCAGCGTCTCGGCAGGCATCGGCCCGAGCGCGATGTCGCCGAGCAGCACGACGGCATCCGCGTCCGCCAGGTCTGGCTCGCCGAGCACCGCCTCCAGGGCGGGCAGGTTCGCGTGAATGTCGGCCAGCACGGCAGCCCTCATACGCACCGATTATGGCCGCCGGCGACCGCCCCCGCCGCGTCCCCATGCCCCAGGCAGGCGGAATCTGCTCTCAGCAGATCGTCGGCGACCCGCTCAGCGGCCGGCCGTTCCGTGCCCGGGAATACGGCGCGGGTGTGGCAGTTGGCGGTAACCATGAAAGCCATTGGAGTGACCGAGTTCGGCGGCCCGGACGCGCTGCACGTGGTGGAGCTGCCAGATCCCGAGGCCGGGCCCGGGGAGGTCCGCATCCGCGTCCACGCGGCCGCGGTCAACCCGACCGACACCGTGCTGCGCGGCGGCGCCAGGGTAGGCGCGCTCGCCAGCGTCCCTCCGCCCTACGTGCCCGGCATGGACGTCGCCGGGGTGCTGGAGCAGATCGGCGCCGGCGTGCAGACCGGCCTGCAGCCCGGCGACCACGTCATGGCCATCGTGGTGCCGCTGGGCTCGCACGGCGGCTACTCCGAGCGCGTCGTGGTCCCGGCCCAGTCCGCCGCCCGGGTGCCCGCGGGGGCGACCGACGCCGAGGCGGCGACGCTGCCGATGAACGGGCTGACCGCGGTGCAGGCGCTGGACCTGCTCTCCCTCGAGCCCGGCCAGACCCTCGCGGTCACCGGCGCCGCCGGCGCGGTCGGCGGCTACGCGGTGCAGCTGGGCAAGGTGGCCGGCCTGCGGGTCATCGCCGACGCCTCGGAGTCCGACGAGCAGCTCGTCAAGGACCTCGGTGCGGACGTGGTGGTGCTGCGGGGCCCGGAGTTCGCCGCGCGGGTCCGCGAGGTGGCTCCCCAGGGAGCCGACGGCGTGGTCGACGCGGCGCTGCTGAACGAGCTGGTCATCCCGGCGGCGCGGGACGGCGGCCGGATCGCGACCGTGCGCGGTTTCACCGGGGGCGAGGAGCGGGGCATCACCTTCCATCCGGTGCTGGTGCGCAACTACGCACGCGAGCAGGGGAAGCTGGACCGCCTGCGCCGGCTGGCCGAGGGCGGCCAGGTGACGCTCCGGGTGGCACGGGTCCTCCCGGCCGAGGATGCCGCCGAGGCTCACCGCATCCTGGAGGCCGGCGGCACCAGGGGTCGGCTGGTGCTGGAATTCTGACCGCCATGAGCGCCGAGGACGTGCTGCCGATCGTGCAGTGCGGTGACCCGGTGCTGCGCCGCCCGGCCCAGCCGGTCGACCCGGCCGTCCTGCGCACCGGCGCGCTGCGCCGCCTGATCGCGCAGATGCGGGCGACCATGGAGGCCGCGCCGGGCGTTGGCCTCGCGGCGCCCCAGGTCGGGGTGGGCATCCAGCTCGCGGTGGTGCAGGACGGCCCGGAGCGCTGGGAGCACCTGACCGAGGAGGAGCGGGCAGCCCGCGAGCGGACCGCCCTCCCCTTCACCGTCCTGGCCAATCCCGTGGTCACGCCCGCAGCGGGCGATGGCATGGTGGGCTTCTACGAGGGGTGCCTGAGCGTCCCCGGGCTCACCGCGCTCGTGGCCAGGCACCGGGCCGTGCGGGTGCGGGCGCTCGACGAGCACGGGGAGCCCATCGACCAGGTGCTCTCGGGCTGGCCGGCCCGCATCGTCCAGCACGAGGCCGACCACCTGGGCGGCCGGCTCTACCTGGACCGGGCCGAGACCAGGTCGCTGTCGACGGCGGACACCTACGCCAGGCTCTGGGCCGGGCGGCCGCCGGCGGACGCGGCAGCCGCCCTGGGGTTCACGCTGTAAGGGGCGGCCGGCGGCGCCGGTTACCCTGGGCGGGTGCGGACCAGGGTTGTTGTCCTCGACTACGGCTTCGGCAACATCCGCTCGGCGCAGCGGGCGCTGCAGCGGGCCGGGGCCGACGTCGAGGTGACCGCCGACTATGACGCGGCGATGAACGCCGACGGCCTGGTGGTGCCCGGCGTCGGCGCGTTCGCCGCATGCATGGAAGGGCTGCGCAAGGTCCGGGGCCCGATGGTGATCGGCAGGAGGCTGGCGGGCTCCCGGCCGGTGCTCGGCATCTGCGTCGGCATGCAGGTGCTGTTCGCCGAGGGAGTCGAGCACGGCGAACGGACCGGGGGCTGCGGGGAGTGGCCGGGGGAGGTGCGCCGCCTGGACGCGCCGGTGCTCCCGCACATGGGCTGGAACACGGTCACCGCGCCCGCCGGGTCGCGGCTGTTCGCCGGGATCGGCGACGGCACGAGGTTCTACTTCGTGCACTCCTACGCCGCCACGTCGCTGCCGCTGCCGGAAGGCAAGTGGATGACCGCGCCGCTGGTCACCTGGGCCACGCACGGGGAGCCGTTCATCGCGGCGGTGGAGAACGGGCCGCTGTGCGGCACCCAGTTCCACCCGGAGAAGTCCGGGGACGCCGGTGCGGCCCTGCTGTCGAACTGGCTAGGGTCGGTGCGGTGACCGGCTCGCGCAGCTCCGCCTCCCCGCCTGCCCTGGCCCCGCCGCTGACGCTGCTTCCCGCCGTGGACGTGGCCGGGGGCCAGGCGGTCAGGCTGGTCCAGGGCGCTGCGGGGACCGAGACCGGGTACGGCGACCCGCTGGCCGCCGCCAGGGACTGGCAGCGCGCCGGGGCCCGCTGGATTCACCTTGTCGACCTCGATGCGGCGTTCCGGCGCGGCTCGAACGCCGGGCTGCTGGCGTCGATTGTCCGGCAGGTCGACGTGGCGTTCGAGATCTCCGGGGGAATCCGCGATGACGCCTCGCTGGCCGCCGCCCTGGCGACCGGGTGCGAGCGGGTGGTCATCGGCACCGCGGCGCTGGAGGACCCCGGCTGGGTGCGCGGCGCCATCGCCGCGCACGGCGACCGGATCGCGGTCGGCCTTGACGTCCGGGGAACCCGGCTGGCCGCCCGCGGCTGGACGACCGACGGAGGCGAGCTTGACGAGACGCTGGACCGGCTCGACGCCGATGGCTGCCGGCGCTACGTGGTCACCGACATCACCAGGGACGGCATGCTCCGCGGGCCCAACCTGGACCTGCTGCGCCGGGTGTGCGCCCGCACCGGCCGGCCGGTGATCGCCAGCGGCGGGGTGTCCAGCCTCGCCGACCTGCGGGCGATCGCGGGCCTGCGCCCGGCCGGGGTTGAGGGCGCGATCGTCGGCAAGGCACTGTACGCGCGGGCGTTCACCCTGGAAGAAGCCCTGAACGTGACGAACGCCGCCACCGGGGGCCGGTGATGCCGGCCGCCGTGCGGGTGATCCCGTGCCTGGACGTGGACGCCGGCCGCGTGGTCAAGGGGGTGAACTTCCGCAACCTGCGCGACGCCGGCGACCCGGTGCAGCTCGCCGCCGCCTACGACCGCGAGGGCGCGGACGAGCTGGTGTTCCTGGACATCACCGCGTCGGCCGAGCACCGGGACACGATGACCGGCGTGGTGGCGAGGACCGCGGACCAGGTGTTCATCCCGCTGACCGCCGGCGGGGGAGTGCGCAGCGTGGACGACGTTGACCAGCTGCTGCGGGCCGGGGCGGACAAGGTGTCGCTGAACACCGCGGCGATCGCCAGGCCGGAGCTGCTGACCGAGGTCGCGGGCCGGTTCGGATCCCAGTGCGTGGTGGTGTCGGTGGACGCGCGCCGCGCGGCCGGGCAGAAGCTGGCCAGCGGGTTCGAGGTGACGACGCACGGCGGCCGGCGCGGCACCGGCATCGACGCGGTCGCCTGGGCGCGCGAGGCGGCCGGGCGCGGCGCCGGGGAGATCCTGCTGAACTCGATGGACGCCGACGGCACCCAGGCCGGCTTCGACCTGGAGCTGATCGGCGCGGTGCGGGCGGCCGTGGCCGTCCCGGTGATCGCGAGCGGCGGCGCCGGCAAGCTCGCCGACTTTCCCCTGGCGGTCGACGCAGGCGCCGACGCGGTGCTCGCCGCGAGCGTGTTCCACTTCGGCGAGATCACGATCGGCGAGGTGAAGGAATCGCTGCGAGCGGCGGGCCACCCGGTCCGCTGACGCCGGCCACGATGACCCGCCGGACCCGATGACATGCGAGGCTGAGACCCATGAGCACTCCTGGCCCAGGAAACCGCGTCGGGATCGGCGAGTCCGCGCTCGACCCGGAGATCGCCGCGCGGCTGAAGCGGAACGCCGACGGCCTGATCGCCGCCATCGCGCAGCAGTACGACACCGGCGAGGTGCTGATGCTGGGCTGGATGGACGACGAGGCGCTGCACCGGACGCTGACCACGGGCCGGTGCACGTACTGGTCGCGCAGCAGGCAGGAGTACTGGGTGAAGGGCGAGACCTCGGGTCACGCCCAGTGGGTCACGTCGGTCGCGCTCGACTGCGACGCCGACGTGGTGCTGGTCAAGGTGGACCAGACCGGGGCCGCGTGCCACACCGGCGACCGGACCTGCTTCGACGCCGGCGTGCTCGAGGTCAGCCCTGGCCAGCCTCGCTGAGGCCGCGTTCCGGGTGCTCGATGTTCACCGGCGGCAGGTCCTGGACCTGCTGCTTGGTGAGGGTGAGGTAGATGCCGTCGTCGAGATCCATCTTGGCCACGGCGCTGATCGGGATCGCCACTTCCTTCTTGCCCCACAGGTGGCCCTCCTGCAGCAGCACGTGGGTCACGCGGCGTGACGCCCGGTCGATGACCAGCCCCTGGACCCGCCCGATGGCACCGTCGGTGGCCTGGACCGGCTCGCCGCGGCGCACCTCCACCTCGTCGAGCGGGACGGTGTCGAAGGTGGCGCCCGGCGGGACCATGTCCGGGCCGAAGCCGGACATGCCCGGGCCGAGGCCGTAGTAGGGCCAGCTCAGGGCCTGGTCCGGGCCGTAGCCGGCGAGGCCGCCTGGGACGAACTGCGTCTCCTCGGCGGCTTCGAGCCGCTCGAACTCCGCCACGGTGCAGCGGAGCCTGATCTGGCCGCCTGAGGTGTCGACGAGGTCGAGCGGGACGAGCCTGTCGAGATCCAGGGGGCCCTTCGGCTGGACCACCAGGTGGGTGACCTTGCGGGCGACCGGGTCGACGATCACCCGGCGGACGTCGCCGCAGACCCCGTCGGCGCAGCTGATCTCGGCCCCGATCGTGAACGGCGTCGTCTCTGCCACAGTTGCTCCCCCATATCCCTGGTATGGCCCGCACAACCCAGATCGGGTCGCGGGTCTGGCAGGGCTCACACTACGCTCGGTGTCGTGCCTGCCGGGATCGCACTGTCACGCCGTGCCATCCTGCGCACCGGGGCGGCCGGCGCGATCGCGTCCCTGGCGGCCGCCGGCTGCCGCGCGCCCGGCGCGCCCGCCACCTGGGCCGGCCCGAGTTCGCAGAGCAGCTACAACGTCAGCAACTTCGACTTCAACCAGGGCTGGCTGTTCGGCGGCGGTTACGTGTCCGGCTCCGCCGACCGCGAGTACGACGACAGCGGTTTCGCCCAGGTCACGCTCCCGCATACGGTCACGCCGCTGTCCTGGAGCGAGTGGGACCCGGGAAGCTGGGAGGCGCTCTGGATCTACCGCAAGCACTTCGCCGTGCCCCAGACCGGCGGCTCGCGCGTGCTGGTGGACTTCGACGGAGTCATGGTGAACGCGACGGTTGTGATCAACGGCACCGTGCTCGGCACCCACCAGGGCGGATACCTGCCGTTCTCGGCCGAGTTGACCGGCCACCTCGCCGACGGTGACAACGTGCTCGCGGTTGTCGTCGACTCCCGCTGGCTGCCGGTGCCGCCCGACGGAGGCCCGGGCGGCGCGTGGGCCGTGGACTACCTGCAGCCGGGCGGCATCTACCGGGACGCGGCGCTCGGCGTCGTGCCCGAGATCTTCCTGGCCGACGTGTTCGCGCGGCCGGTGAACGTGCTCGCCACCGGCCGGAGCGTCCGGGTGCAGGCCACGATCGACTCGGCGGCGGCGCGCGCCGGCACGGCCCAGGTCTTCGCCGAGCTCCTGGACGGGACGACGGTGCTGGCGGTGGCCTCGACCGAGGTGAAGATCACCGGCCCGGGAATCGGCACCGTGACACTCTGGCTCACCGGGATCGACGACGTGACCTTGTGGTCGCCGGACACGCCGCAGCTGTACACGGTCCGGGTGACCCTGACCCCGGCCGTGGGGCAGCCGCACACGGCCGAGGTCACGACCGGGTTCCGCGAGGCGGTGTTCCAGCCCGACGGCTTCTATCTCAACGGCGAGCGGCTGTCGATCTTCGGACTGAACCGCCACCAGCTGTTCCCGTATCTCGGGATGGCGGCCGCGGCCCGGCTGCAGCGCCGGGACGCCGAGATCCTCAAGTACGACCTGCACTGCAACATGGTCCGCTGCTCGCACTACCCGCAGTCGCCGCACTTCCTGGACGCCTGCGACGAGCTCGGCATCATGGTCTGGCAGGAGCCGCCCGGCTGGCAGTACGTCGGCGACACAGCCTGGCAGGAACTGGTCCTGCAGAACGTGCAGGACATGGTCGTCCGTGACCGCAACCGGCCGTCGGTCATCGTGTGGGGCACCCGGCTGAACGAGACCGCGGACTACCCCGACCTGTACGCGCTGACCCGGCGGCTCGCCTACGAGCTCGACGGAAGCAGGCAGACGAGCGGCGCGATGAGCGAGCACTCGACGGCCGGCTGGGCCGAGGACGTCTTCGCCTTCGACGACTACCACCACTCGACCGACGACCAGGCCTCGCTCCAGCCCCCGCTGCCGGGCGTCCCGTACCTGGTCAGCGAGGCGGTCGGCGCGCTGGATGGGCCGCCGCACTATCGCTGGATCGACACCGGGGCCACGCTCTCCGCGCAGGCCCGCATGCACGCGCAGGTACACAACATCGCCCAGTCCAATGCGGGCTACGCCGGGCTCCTCGGCTGGGCGGGCTTCGACTACGCCTCGCTCCACGGCGGCGACCGGATCTGGCGCAACATGAAGACGCCGGGAGTCATGGACACGTTCCGGGTACCCAAGCCGGGCGCCTCCTTCTACCGCTCGCAGGTGGACCCGCTGGTGCGCCCGGTGATCCTGCCGGTCTTCTTCTGGGACTTCGGCCCGGGCTCGCCGGACGGGCCGGGCTCAAATGTCATGATCGCCACCAACTGCGGCCGGCTTGAGCTCTACGTCGGCGGCAGGCACCACGGCACGGCCACTCCCGACCGGCTGGGCTTCCGCAGCCTCGCCCACCCGCCCGCCTTCGCCAACCTCGCGGTCGACGGGTCCGGCCTGCCCGAGCTGCGCATCGACGGCTACGTCGGCGGGCAGCTGGCGGCGTCGGTTCGCATGTCGGCCGACACCTCACGGGACCGTCTGGTCATGCAGGCCGACGACACCTCGATCGAGGCCGACGGCACCGACGCCACCCGGCTGACGTTCCGCGCCGTCGACGCCTACGGCAACCAGCGCTGCTACGCCTCCGGCCTGGTGAGCCTGGCGCTGACCGGCCCGGCCACGCTCATCGGCGACAACCCGTTCGACTTCGGGATCTACGGCGGCGTCGGCGGCGCCTTCATCAGGTCGCTGCCTGGCCGGGCCGGCCTGGTGCGGGTGACGGCCAGCCATCCGGCGCTCGGCCACGCCACGGTTCGCGTCAAGGTGGTGCCGCCTGGCCTGGCGCTGTGAATCTGACCAGGCAGCCTCTCCGGTTCCCGCCTGCCTCAGGTTCCCGCCTGTCTCTTGCCCGCCGCCTCCGTGGCGCCGTCCGCCGTCCCGGCCCGTCCGCCGTCCCGGCCCGCCCGCCGTCCCGGCCCGCCGCCGTACCTGGCTGCCCCGTCGCTGCCGGAAGCGTGTGCGCTTTGTGCTGTGGGAGCAACCTTTTCTGCACACGGTTGGGTTGCGCGCGTCGGCGGAGCGGGTGCAAGCTGCACAGGCTGCGGCCGACGCCAAATTGCTAGACGAACGTCGTCCGTATTATGCTGGCTCCCGCGACGTCGGGATCTGGAGGAGTTGCGCATGACGGGGAGCTCAGGCGCCCCGGCGCGCAGCGCCCTGCGCGGCGGGCCGGTGACCGTCACCGGGGTGGCGCAGCGGCAGGCATGGCAGGCGCGCGAGTTTCCGCCGGTCGAGCAGGTCCGCTCCGGCGTATGGTCCGTGCCGGTGACGATGCCGCAGAACCCGCTCCGCTACACGCTCGCCTACCTGCTGCTCTCCGGCACCGGTGCCGTGGTCGTGGACCCGGGCTGGGAGTCGAACCGGGGCTGGGAGGACCTGCTGGCCGGCCTCGGCGCCGCTGGCCTGTCGGCGGACCGGGTCACCGGCATCGTCGTCACCCACGTGCACCTCGACCACCATGGGCTCAGCCGCCGCCTGAGCGAGGCATCAGGCGCGTGGATTGCGATGCACGCCGCCGAGGTGCAGAACCTGCCGTCGCGCATCAGCAACGCCGTCGGATCCGACGGGACGCGTTCCTGGCTGACGCGCTGCGGGGCGCCCGCCGAGGTCCTGGCCGAGTTCAACGACGACCTTGCCGACATCCTCGGCCTGTTCCGCTTGGCCGACCCCGACGTGCTGCTGGCCGACGGCGACACGCTGGACCTGCCGGGCCGGGAGATCCGCGTGGTGTGGACCCCCGGGCACACGCCGGGCCACATCTGCCTGCACGACGTGGACCACAACCTGCTGCTCACCGGGGACCACCTGCTGCCGCGGATCTCGCCCAACATCGGGCTGACGCCGGGCACGCAGGACTCGCCGCTGTCCAGTTACCTGGACTCGCTGCGCGCGGCGGTCGGCTTCGACAGCGCCGAGGCGCTGCCCGCGCACGAGTACCGGTTCCGCGGGATCGCCGGACGGGCGGAGGCACTGATCAAGCACCACGACGCGCGGGCGCGCGAGGTGCTGGACATCATCGCCGCCGCGAAGCGGCCCACGATCTGGGACGTCACCACGCGCCTGACCTGGTCCCGCGGCTGGGATCAGATCAACGGGTTCATGCGCCGGGCCGCGCTGTTCGAGACCGCCGCCCACATCGAGTACCTTGAACGGCTCGGCCGGCTGGCGCTGCGGCGCGGCTCGCCGGGTGAGCCAGACCGGCTTGTGATCGTGCCGGGAAATCAGCAGGACGCGCGGTAAAGTCACGCGGCTGCCGCGTTGCGGGCTGGCGCCGCCCGTCGCTGCTGCTCCCGCCGGCAGTGGCTGGCCCTGCGTGTACTGGCTGGCCCCGCGTGTACTGGCTGGCCTCGCGTGCTGCGGCGGTGGCCGCCTGCCCCACCGTGATACTGGCATCGTGAAGATCTTGCTGTCGGACGGGTCCGGGCTGACCGCGCGCCAGGTGGCCAGCCGGCTCTCGGAGTCGGGGCACCACGTCGAGGCGCTGTCGCCGGACTCGCTGTGCCTGTGCCGGTTCACCCGGCACGTGGGGCGGGTGCACCGGGTGCCCAGCTACGGCGCGGATCCGCTGGGCTGGCTGGAGGCCGCACTCGCGGTGTACCGGGCAGGCGGGTTCGACGTGCTCTTCCCCACCCAGGAGCAGGTGGCGGTGCTGTCACACGCGGCCGGCCGGCTGGCGGGCGCGGGGGTCCGCACCGCCGTGCCCTCCTTCGAGGCGGTGCGCGCGGTGCAGGACAAGGTCTCCGCGTCGGCGACGCTCAGCGCCCTCGGCATTCCGCAGCCGCAGACGTCGTTCGCCGCCTCGGCCGCCGCGCTCAGCGAGTGGCCATCGCTGCCGGTCTACGTCAAGGTGCCGATCGGCACCGCGACCACGGGCGTGCGGCGCATCGGCTCGGCCGGCGCGCTGCGCTCGGCCGCGGCCGAGCTTGACGCCACCGGGGTTTTCGCCACCGGAGGTGTCGTCGTCCAGGAGCCAGCCACCGGCCCGCTGATTATGGCCCAGTCCGTGTTCGCGCGCGGTGAGCTGGTGGCCGCCCACGCCAACCTGCGGGTCCGGGAGGGCGCCCGCGGCGGCGCCAGCCACAAGCGGAGCCTCCCCGCGCCCGCCGGGGTCGTCAAGCACCTCGCATCGCTCGGGTCTGCGCTGCAGTGGCATGGCGGCCTGTCGGCCGATGCCGTCCTCACCGAGGACGGGCCGGTCTTCATCGACGTCAATCCGCGCCTGGTCGAGCCGGGCAACGCATGGCGCTCCGGCGTGGATCTCACCGGCGCGCTGGTCGACGTCGCCTGCGGCGGCACGCCCGGCCTCCAGCCGCCGGGCCGGCCCGGCGTGGCCACCCACCAGCTGCTGCTCGCGCTGCTCGGCGCCGGCGCGGACGGCC
>JASHPR010000724.1 GCA_030038015.1 Streptosporangiaceae bacterium | reverse complement strand
TCACGCCTCGCGGTGCAGATTTGAACATTCTGCCGGGCGGAGCGCCGACCATTCCGCGCCATGACATCGGCACTGGCGGCAGCCTGGCGCCGGGCACTCATCCGCGGTTGGTCTGGCCGGGCCCTGCAGGCCGACCGGGTAGCTCGCCAGGTTGGGGCATGGCAAACGACCGAGGTGCGCTGGGCGTGTCACCGGAGCATGCGCAGATGGGGTAGTCACCCTGCCGTTTACCCGGATCGCGACGGTGGCCAGGTAGGCGCAGTTGCTGATGTTGGTGGGCAAGCTGACCTGGTAGGGGCCGTCGCCAGCATGCGCACGCCGTCATGGCTTGACGGGCCGTCAGCTGCCTCGCCCCGCTCACAAAGGTCGGCGGCGGCGAGGTCATGCGCGGAGCAGAGGGTGTCGGGGTGGTCTTCACCTAGGACGCGGCGCCGGTGCGCCGGGGGTGTCCTTCTCTAGGTCGCGGGATCCGGTGTAGCGGCCCATCTCCGGGAGTGCCCAGGCGGGATGGTGCGCGGCCATCAGGGTGTGCTGATGATCCTCACCGAGTCCGCCGCGCCACTGCTGGCCGCCGGGCTGCACACCCCGGCGGCGTTCCCGCCGACGAACTGCGCCGGATGCCGCGCGCATGGCGCTCACGCGGGCGGTCAGGCCAGGGAACCGGCGCTCTAGCGCTGCCAGGCCCTCGTCGTCCAGGTGGTCGTGGACCCCGGGCGCACGGGCGGTGACCTATTTATCCCCAGGCCGCCGGCCACCGCCCGGCCACCGCCCGGCCCCCGGCACCGCCCACCCGGGCGCCGCGTGGGCGCGCATGGGGCGGGGAACCTGGCGGATGGCGGCCCGCCACGGCGGAGGATGGCGGGGCGGGCAATGCCGCCCGGGTCGCATCGGTGCTGGTCAGAGCCGCTTTTCGCAGATTACAGGTTGGCGCCCCAGCGGGGCTCCATGTCTTCTGAGCCACGCCAGATGGTGCGCCGCTAGCGCGATATGGCGGCCGTCTCCGCGAAGCGGCCGATCACCGGCTCCCAGCCGGAGTCGTAGCTCTCGCGCGCGGACGCGCCGTCGGGCCGGCGTTCCCAGCCCGAGTGGACCAGCCGCACCACGGTGCGGCCGGGCCCGTCCTGCGTAAACGTCACCTCGACGCGCGTCGCCTCAGCCTCGGGACTACCGGGATGCCAGGTGAAGGCGACGCGGTGCGGCGGCTCCCAGTGGGTGATGGTCCCCCAGACCGAGGTGGTGCCGTCCGCCATGGTCTCGACGATCGCGGCGCCGGCGCCCTCGCCGAAGGCAACGCCGACAGCGTGCTCGGCGCCGACCGAGTGTGTCGCCAGCGGCCACCACTCGTGGATGTGCTCGGTGAAGAGCTCGAAGGCGCGCTGGGGGGTCGCGGGGACGGTGACGGACTTGCGGACCGGCTCGACCGAGGTCAGATTGCTGGGCATGCGTAAGTTCCTTCTATTCGTGACGCGGCCGCGGGCCGCTGTCGGCGCTGTCGGCGCGAACCCGCTCGGCGTAACGGTCCAGGGCGGCCTCCCAGAAGCCGTCCAGCCAGGCCCTGAGCTCGCTGAGTCCGGCCGGGTCGAGCCGGTAGACGTTGCGGGTGCCGAGTTCCTGGTAGCAGACCAGGCCGCTGCGCCGCAGGATGGTCAGGTGCTGGGAAACCGCAGGTCGGCTCACGGGCAGCGCCGCCGCGAGTTCGCCCACCGACGAAGGGCCCGCCCGGAGGCGGTGCACGATCTGGCGTCGGGTGCGGTCACCCAGCGCATCCAGGATCGCTTCGTAAGTCTCCACTAACCGTAAGCTGCCACGAACGAAGGCGCCCTGTCAAGCCAGGCTGCGGGGACGCCGCGGGCCGGGGAACGCGGCGACGCACGTGTCGGTTCGCCGCCGACCTGGCCATGTCGCAACGACCTGGCCAGCCAGTCGGCCACGTCTCACCAGACCCTGGCCAATCCGCGGATCGCGACGGGGAACGCGGGGCGGAACGCGCGCGAAGACGACGGCCCCGGCGTGGGTCGGTGCGCCGTACGCTTCGCCCCATGTCCCTCATTGCGGCCGCGCAGTGGACCGCCGTCGCAACCATCGTCCTCGCGGTCTTCGCGATCGTCACCGCAGTCTTCGCGTTCCTGGCCTTCCGCGCGCAGTCCTCGGAGGTGACCACCCTCCGGGGACAGCTGGAGGACCAGAAGGAACTCAATCCTAAGCAGACCCCGGTGCTCGAGCTCCAGGCGAGGGAACTGCGGGAGTCGATTGACGAGCGGAAACGCGACGCAGAAGACCAGCGGCAAAGCCAGGCGAACAAGGTGGCTGCGTGGTTTGGCCTTAAGGATTTCGGGCCAGTTCAGTTCAGCTCGGGTCCTCGCGGACCCAGCCTGCAGCTCTGGGGCGCGTTCATCCGGAACGACTCAGGATCCGGGTGTTGACGGCACCTTTATCTGGGCGCTAGGTCATGGTCAACGGCAATGCTCTTTCTTCATACGGCTCGCCTTCGTGGTTGCGAACCTGCCGACGTGGCTAGGTGGCTGGCGGCCAAACTGGCATGTCCGCTGCCTGTCACGAACCCGGCGCAGTGGGGTATCACAGAGGGTGACCGGATGCGTGAGGCTCTGCGCTGAGCCTGATCCCGAATGCCGATCGTGTGCGCGTGAGCGCCCCTTCAGTGTCTCCCGTCCGAGCGGCTCAGGCTCGAACGAGAGGGAGGAAGACGTCGTCGATGATCTCGGCGATGGCGCTCCTGGTCGGCGGGGTGCGGCGGACGAGCAGCTCGTGGCGGAACAGGTCGGTGGGCAGCGAGGCGACCCTCGGGCTGATGCCTTGTCGTACCTCGCCGCGCTCTTCGGCGTGCTTGAGGATGGTGGCCATCACCCCGGC
>JASHPR010000723.1 GCA_030038015.1 Streptosporangiaceae bacterium | reverse complement strand
ACCGCCGCGCGGCCCTGTGCCACCGCCGCGAGCTGCGCGGGGTCTCCCTCGGCCAGCACAGCGGCGAACGGCGACCAGCGGCCGGGCTTGGCCCCGGCGGCCACGAGCTCGGCGGGATCGGCGAGCCCGGGAACGGCGCACAGCGTGACCCGGGGGCGCTCGCCGTCGGCGGCCAGGGCCGCCTCGGTCTCGGCCAGCCCGGTGGCCGGGCTCTCGCCGAGGGCCTCGCCGAACGCCGCGACGATCCAGCGCGGGTGGCTGTACCGCACCGCCAGGTGCCCGGCGGGGTCGCTCGCGCGGCTCGGCGCGGCGATCTCGAGCCAGCTGTCGAGATCCCTGGTGGCCACCCGGCGCAGCACCGCGTTGACGAACCCGGCCGGCCGCTGGCCCGCCACGTCCTTGGCCAGGTCCACCGACGTGGCCACCGCGGCGTGCGCGCCGATCCTGGTGGCCAGCAGCTGGTGCGCGCCCAGCCGCAGCACCTGGCGCAGCGGCGGGTCGATCCGGTCCAGGTCCCGGTCGCTGCAGACGGCCAGGATCGCGTCGTAGCTGCCCTGGCCGCGCAGCGTGCCGTACACCAGCTCGGTGGCCAGCGCCGCGTCCCGCCCGGTCAGCCCGCTGTCCCGCAGCAACCCGGGCAGCAGCAGGTTGACGTAGGCGTCCCGTTCGGCCACCGCGCAGAGAGCCTTGAACGCGACGCCGCGGGCTGGGTCAGTCCGTCGCGCCTGCCTGGCCGGGTTCGCCCGCCCGCGGGGTGCCATCTCAGCAGGCATCCTCAGCCGAGCACGGCACCGGAAGCGCCCAGCCGCAGCCCCCGTGCCCAGTCGGCGGCGAGCATCCGGCGCTTCCCCTGCGGCTGCACGTCGCCGAGCTCGACGGGCTGGGTGCCGGTCCCGGCCAGGACCCGCGAGCCCAGCACGCGCAGCTGCCCGGGCTTGAGCGCGTCCTGACCATCTCGGACGATGCCCGCGAACGGCCACAGCTTGACCCTGGCGCCGTCGAGGACGGTCCACGCGCCCGGCGCTGGCGTGCACGCGCGGACCTGCCGGCTGACCGCGATGGCGGGGTCGCTCCACCGCACCCGCGCTTCCTCCGGGGTGATCTTCGGCGCCAGGCTGACCCCCTCCGCCGGCTGCGGGCGGGCGGCGAGCTCACCGGACTCGATGCCGTCCATGGTCGCGACCAGCAGCCTGGCCCCGGAAACGGCCAGCCGGCCGAGCAGGTCGCCAGCCGTGTCGGACGGCCGGATCGGCTCGGTGACCACGCCGAACACCGGGCCCGCGTCCAGCTCGGCGACGATCTGGAATGTGGTGGCGCCGGTCACGTCGTCACCGTGCAGGATCGCGTGCTGCACCGGCGCGGCGCCACGCCAGGCGGGCAGCAGGGAGAAGTGCAGGTTGACCCAGCCGTGCTCGGGAACGTCCAGCGCGCGCTGCGGGATCAGCGCGCCGTACGCGGTGACCGCGCAGCACGCGGGCCCGATCTGGCGCAGCCGGTCGAGGAACTCCGGCTGGCCGGGCCTGGCCGGCTTCAGCACCTCGATGCCCGCCGATTCGGCGTGCTGCGCCACCGGGCTCGGAGCCAGCCGGAGCCCCCGGCCGGCTGGCGCGTCCGGCCTGGTGACCACGGCAGCGACCTCGTGCTCGGACGCCAGCAGGGCATCAAGCGAGGGGACCGCCGCCTCAGGGGTGCCGGCGAAGACGAGTCGCATCCCCTAGTAGGCCTCGCCGCGGGTCGGGTGCGGCGACACCCGCACGGCCGGGACCGGCTCACCGAACCACTCCGCGGCACGGATCTCCTTCATCGCCAGCTTGCGCTGCACCGGGTCCAGGCGGTCGATGAACAGGATGCCGTCCAGGTGGTCGGTCTCATGCTGCACGCACCGGGCGAGCTGCCCGGTGCCTTCCAGTGTGACCGGCTCCCCGTACATGTTGAACCCGGTGGCGACGACCCCGTGGGCCCGTGGCGTCGGGTACTGCAGGCCGGGGAAGGACAGGCATCCCTCTTCGTCGATCTCCTCGTCGCCGGAGAGCCGCAGCACCGGGTTGATCAGGTGGCCGAGCACGTCATCGATGTTGTAGGTGAAAACCCGCAGGCCCACGCCGATCTGCGGCGCGGCCAGGCCCAGCCCGGGCGCTTCCAGCATGGTGTCGGTCAGGTCCTTGACCAGCCTGCGCAGCTCGGCGTCGAAATCACGGACCGGCTCGGCCGGCGTGCGCAGCACCGGGTCACCGAACAGCCGTATCGGCTTGACGCTCACCTGTACCTCCCGGTCCCCTCGGCTCCCTCGAGCCCTGGGGCTCGTATCGCGCGTTCAGTCTATGGAGGACGAGCGGGCCTTGAACGCAGCCTTGCGCGCGGCCCTGGCCACCGCCGGGTCGGTATGGTGCTCGCTCAGCGCGGTGAGCAGCTCCGTCACCCCGGGGTGGTCGACCTGCCACAGGCCGGCCACGATCTCGGCCTGCGCGTCCGCCGACACGTCGGGCAGCAGCTCGGCCACCACGTCGGCCGGGTCGGCCTCTTCCAGCAGGCCGGCGCCCAGGTCCACGAGCAGCCAGGCGCGGTCCTCCGGCCGCAGCTCGGCCTGCTCGCCGTGCTCGTGCAGCCAGACCGAGGCGTGAGCGCGGAGCATCGGGTCGGCCAGCGCGGCGCGCACCTCGCCCATGGCCGGCTCGCCGATCCGGTCGAGCACGGCGAAGGCGGCCCCGCGCAGTCCCGGCGATCCACTGCCGGCGGCCCTGACCAGCTCGGCAGCGGCCTGGGCCGGCGTCCGCTCGGCCAGCCAGGCGGTGATCTCCGCTTCGCCATCCTCCGCGTCGCAGCTGGCCAGGGTGGCGAGCAGGCCTGCGGCCCCGGCCTGGCCGCCGAGGACCGGCGCGTGCCAGCCCTGGGCGCGGAGCCTGCGGTGCACTCCCCAGACGCCGAGCGGGGACAGGGCAACGGTCAGCCCGCCCGCCGCCTCCTCGGTGCCGAGTTCCACGACAGCCAGGTCGGCCAGCGTCTCCAGCACCGCTGACAGCGCCGCGGCCTGGTCGGGTGCTGCGGATCCGGGCCGGCTCCGCCTGGTCCCCGCCGCCGCGGCGTACGCGTCGAACAGCCCCTCCATCCTGACCGGGCCGCCAACGGTGTACAGCGCGGTCGCCAGCCCGTCCAGGTCCTCGGCGGCCAGGACGGCCTCCAGCGCCGCGCCCCAGACGGCAAGCACCTGCTCGGCGTCGCCCGATGCCAGGACGTCACCAGAGCCGGGATCGGCGCCGAGCATGTGCGTAGCCGCCGCGACCCTCCACGCGGCGTCCACCTCGGGGGGCGTCAGTTCCAGGTCCGCGGCGGCCGCCGCGCGCTCCTGCGGCCCGAGGGCCATGCCGTCCGGCCCGGGGCCCGTGGCACCGTGCCCGGCC
>JASHPR010000722.1 GCA_030038015.1 Streptosporangiaceae bacterium | reverse complement strand
CGCGGCGCCGCCCGGCGTCACAGTCGTCGGCCTCGGGCCCGGCGACCCGGCGTGGCTCACGCCGGAGGCAGCGGCGGCGCTGGCCGCGGCCACCGACCTCGTCGGCTACCGGGCCTACCTGGCGCGGGTGCCCACCCGGCCGGGGCAGCACCGGCACGAATCCGGGAACACCGCCGAGGCGGAGCGCGCGGCGCTCGCCCTCGACCTCGCGGCGAAGGGCGGGCGCGTCGCCGTCGTCTCGTCGGGCGACCCCGGCGTGTTCGCCATGGCGTCGGCCGTGCTGGAGCAGGCCGCGTCGGACCCGGAGCGGTGGGGTGACCTGGACATCCAGGTCCTGCCCGGGGTCACGGCGGCGCAGGCGGTCGCGGGCAGGGCCGGGGCGCCGCTCGGCCACGACTACTGCGCGATCAGCCTGTCGGACCGGCTGAAGCCGTGGGAGGTGATCGCCGACCGGGTGGAGAAGGCCGCGGCGGCCGACCTGGTCCTCGCCCTGTACAACCCGGCGTCCCGCACCCGCACCTGGCAGGTGGCCGCCGTCCGCGACCTGGTCCTGCGGCACCGCCCGCCGGGCACGCCCGTCGTCGCCGGGCGCGGCATCGGCCGGCCCGGCGAGCAGCTCACCGTGACCACGCTGGGCGAGCTAGATGCCGCCGCGGTCGACATGAACACCCTGCTGATCATCGGATCCAGCACGACGCGGGTGTTCACGCAGCACCGCCGGGCCGCGGTGTTCACCCCCCGGCACTACCAGCCGGAGCGGCACCTTCAAGACAAGCCTCAGTAAACGATGGCCGCGTTCCCGAAGATATCTCCAGGCCGGCCCCGGTGACGATCGGGGCGTCGATGTCCACCGGGATCACCGAGACCTGGCGGGGTCATGCCTCGCCCGCCTCATGAGGAAACGTGACCCGCAACACGCCCGGCTTGCGAGGACTATCCCTGACGTTGAAGCCGGCCGCCGAAAGGATGTCATGGTACTTCTGGAGCTTCGGGCTGGCGTTTACGCCACTTTCGCACCCCGGGTATGCATGCGACCACGACCCAGCCACCTTGGGGGTCGCCTTCAACCTGAAAGCCCCGCCTGCCCGGTTCCCACTCTTGGCAACCGGCGGTGCGCAGAGCGTCTCGCACTTGCTGAGCTGCCAGGCTCGTGTCCATGAGCCACATGTACCACCTTGGCCAGAGAGCGGCAGGCCGCTGGGAGACCGGCCGGGACGAGAGCGGTTAAGGTCTGCCCGGTCGCGCAATGTGGTTCTCGACCCAGCGGACCGCACCGCCGACGGCGGTCACGGACTCGGTTGCGGCGGCTGCCGGCCGGCTGACCATGACCACGGGGATCTGCAGGTCCCGCGCGGCGTCGAGCTTGCCGGCTGTGAGCGGGCCGCCGCTGTTCTTCGTCACCAGGACGTCGATTGCGAAGCGGGCCATCAGCGCGCGCTCTGCCCCTCGGTAGTAGGGCCCGCGGGCCAGCAGCACCTCATGGCGCGCGGGCAGCGGCCCGGACGGCGGATCGACGCAGCGGATCAGGAACCACAGGTCCACCGGGGCGAAGGAAGCCAGGCCCTGGCGGCCGGTGGTCAGGAACACCCGCGTGCCAAGCCGGGGCAGCAGCGCGGCTGCCTCATCCAGCGATCCCGCACCATGCCAGTCGTCGCCCTCCCCCGGGGTCCAGCCGGGCCTGGCAAGCCGCAGCAGCGGCAGGCCCGCCACCGCGCACGCCTCGACAGCGTGCGCGCTGATCGTCTCCGCGAACGGGTGGGTGGCATCGACGACCGCGCCGACGCCCTCGGCCCTGGCGTAGGCGGCCAGGCCCGCCGCCCCGCCGAAGCCGCCCACCCGCACCTCCCCGGCGGGCAGGGACGGGTTGCTGACCCGCCCGGCCAGCGAGCTGACCACCCGCAGGCCGGGCCGGCCAGCCAGCCGGGCGGCCAGCGCCCGCGCCTCGGACGTCCCGCCGAGCACGAGCACGGTGAAAACGGGGGCAGATCCCGGGTTCATCGCCCGATGTCTTCGTTCCAGATCTCCGGGTGAGCGCCGATGAACTCGCGCATCAGGCCCGCGCACACCCCGGAGTCCAGGTTGACGACCTCGACCCCGTGAGCCTTCAGTTCCTCCTCGGCGCCCATGAACGTTCGGTTCTCGCCCAGGATTACGCGCGGGATCCGGTACAGCAGGATCGCGCCCGAGCACATCGGGCACGGCGACAACGTCGTGTACATGGTGGCCCGGGCGTAGGCAGACGCCGGCAGCCGGCCGGCGTTCTCCAGGCAGTCCATCTCGCCGTGCCTGATGACGCTGCCAAGCTGCACCCGCCGGTTGCGGCCAGTGGCGAGGATCTCGCCGTCCACGACCAGCGCGGCACCCACCGGGATCCCGCCCTCGGCCAGCCCGGTCCTGGCCTCCTCGATCGCCGCATCCAGGCAGCGGCTGTCGAAATCTCGCTGCATTTCCTGAGCCAATTCGTTCGGGATATCTTCGTGGACATCTGCGTTGGCAGGCATCGCGCTCCAGACTGAACGTGCTCACTCAGCGTTGTCAACGGTCACAGGCGCCGTGTTTCTGGCAATCGGCCGATCCTATCAGCCATGCGGCTACCATGACAAACACGCCAAAGGCCCCGCCGTGAGGCGCGCCTTCGTGCCCGGATTGATCTAACATGCTGCGGTGATCAGGTCTAAGCTCCAGTGCTACGCATCCATGCCTTTTGTCAAGCTGCGCGGCGCGGTCATGGAAGCATCTACCCCAAGGACCAGCAGATAGAGCATCTCGCCGCCATCCGGCAGTCGCGGCCGCACGATTATCTGTATGACTGCATGAGCATCCTCGACACCAAGGCCGCGGCCCTGCTGCAGTACGACTCCATAATCCTGGCCGCGGCAACACTGGCCCTGACATTCTTTCCCAAGGGCGCTTCGGCGGGCACCATACTGCTTTTCGTAGCTCTCATTCTCAGCGGGCTGTCGTCGGTTGCGAGCCTGCAGGTGATATGGGTGTACTGGACGCAGACTGCCGATTTCGCGGATACCACAGACGAATTTGTGGGGCTGCTCAGGACACGCAACCGCAGAACGGTCATGTACCGCATCGCCTGGCTGCTGGCCCAGGTATCGGTGTTCTTCCTGATCCTCGGCATCCTGGCCAGGGAACTCTAGGAGGCTTCCGGGCAGATGAATGTACCGTTGATAGGGTTATAACCCCACTGGCGGTACATTCATCCGCGGCGGTCAAGCCGGATTGGCCTTAGCCCGGCGGAGCAGGTAGGTGTCCATGATCCAGCCCTTGCGCGCCCGCGCCTCGCCGCGGGCGGCCTGGATCTGCCCGCCGACGTCGCGGACGGTCCCCGACAGCAGGATCTCGTCCCTGGTGCCGAGGTAGGCGCCCCAGTAGATCTCCGTGCCCGGATCGACGGCCGTGAACGAGCAGGACGCGTCCAGCATCACCACCACGTCGTCGCAGTGTTCCGGGATGCCGTCCTCGGCCAGCCTGCGGCCGGTGGTGATGTACAGCGGGCTGCCGACCTGGGTCAGGCTGATCCGGTGCCGGGCGGCGAGCGCCTGGACGCTGCTGATCCCCGGAATCACCTCGAACTCCAGGTCCATCGCGGGAAGGCCGGCGATCTGCTCGACGATCGCCAGGGTGCTGTCGTACAGCCCCGGGTCACCCCAGACCAGCAGCGCGCCGCAGCCGCCGTCGGCGAGTTCGGCGCCGATCACCTCCGCCCAGATCCCGGCGCGTTCCTCCCGCCATCGCTCCACCGCCTGCCGGTAGGCGGGGGAGCGGCGGTCGCGTTCCGGCTCCGGCATGCTGACCATCCGGTACGAGCGGTTCCCGGCGTAGCGCTCGCAGATCTCCTGCCGCAGCAGCACCATGTCCTGCTTGTCGGTGCCCTTGTCGACCACGAAGAAGACGTCGGCGCGGTTGAGCGCCTTGATCGCCTGCACGGTGACCTGGTCGGGATCGCCCGCGCCGATCCCGATGATCAGCAGAAGTCTCATGGCTGTGCCGCCTCCCTGCTGTCGCTGCCATCGCCCGCGCCGATCCCGGTGATCAGCAGAAGTCTCATTTCATGGCCTCCCTCGCGGGCGCTTCGCTGCGCTCCGCTGGCTTCGTGAGGCGGTCCTCGCCGCCGGGGCGCCGCTGACGCGGCGCTGGGCCCGGCGGCTGCGGCGCAGCGATCCGGTCGCGCGCAGCAGAGTACAGATGGCTGTCGGCGAAGCCGCCGTGGGCGAGCACCTCGCCCACCACGATGATCGCCGTCCGGCGGATGCCGGCCGCCGCCACCCGTTCCGCGAGTTCGCCGAGCGGGCAGCGCAGCACGACCTCATCCGGCCAGCTTGCCCGGGCGACCACCGCGGCCGGGCAGTCCGCGCCGTAGTACGGCAGCAGCTCCGCGGCGACCCTGTCCGCGTGCTGCACCGCCAGGTGCAGCACCAGGGTGCAGCCGGTCGCCCCGAGGCTGGCCAGGTCCTCACCGTCCGGCATCGGGGTCGCCCGCGCCGCGGTCCTGGTGAGCACCACGGTCTGCCCGACGCCGGGCAGCGTGAGCTCCTGCCGCAGCGCGGCCGCCGCCGCGGCGAACGCGGGCACGCCGGGAACCACCTGCCAGGGAACGCCTGCCGCGTCGAGACGCCGCGCCTGCTCGGCCACGGCGCTGAACACCGAGGGGTCGCCGCTGTGCAGCCGGGCCACGTCGTTCCCGCTGGCGTGGGCCGAGACGAGCTCGGCGGTGATGGCGTCCAGGTCCATGTCGGCCGTGTTCACCAGGCGGGCATCCGGGCGGGTCCCGGCCAGCACCTCGGGCGGCACCAGGCTGCCCGCGTACAGCACGACGGGAACCTCGGCCAGCAGCCGCTGGGCGCGGACGGTCAGCAGGTCCGGCGCGCCAGGCCCGGCGCCGACGAACCAAACGGTCATGGCTTGATCACCTGCCGGCTCCGGTGGGATGGGTGGGTGTCATCGCGGGGAACGGCGGCCGGGAGTCACGGCTTCACCACCTGCCACTGCGTGATGGGCAGCGCGGGGCGCCAGGCGGTGAACCCGCCCAGCGGGGCCTGGTAGCTGACCGCGAGCTTCACCATCTGGCCGCCCGCGGCGCGCTGCCACTGCTGCAGCACGGCCTCGGACTCCACCGTGACCGCGTGCGCGGCGAGCCGGCCGCCGCGCGGCAGCGCCTGCCAGCACGCATCGACGACGCCGTCGGCCGTCAGGCCGCCGCCGATGAACACCGCATCCGGCGGCGCCAGGCCCGCGAGGGCGCCGGGCGCCGCGCCGCGGATCACCGCGAGGCCCGGCACGCCAAGCCGCGCCGCGTTACGTTCAAGACGGTCTGCCCGGTCGGGGCGGGCCTCGACCGCGACGGCGCGGCAGCGCTGGTCGGTGCGCATCCACTCGATCCCGACGCTCCCGCTGCCCGCCCCGACGTCCCAGAGCAGCTGGCCGGGGCCCGGCGCGAGCGCGGCGAGGGCGAGCGCCCTGACCTCCCGGCGGCTGAGCTGGCCGTCGCTCTCGTAGGCGTCGTCCGGAAGCCCCGGCACCCGGGGCAGGACGCTGGCCGCCGAGTCGGGCTCGCAGGCCAGGGCGGCGACGCACAGGTCGGCGAACGGGCCGGGGTCCGGCGCGCCCGCGCGGAACGGGCCGCGCGCCCGTTCGGCCGGGCCGCCGATGTGCTCGAGCACGGTGATCTGGGTCGCGGACCAGCCACGCCCCGTGAGCAGCGCGGCGAGCGCCGCCGGGGTGCCGCCGTCCCGGCACAGCACCAGCACCCGGGCGCCGGGCTGCACCGCAGGCAGGACCGTCTCGGGCGGGCGGGACACCACGGAGACCACGTCGGTCTCGTGCTCGGCCCAGGCGAGCCGCGCGCACGCCAGGGCCACGCTGGACACCGCGGGCAGCACCCGGATCCGGCCCGGGCCGAGGCGGCGGGCCAGGGTCGCGCCGATGCCGTGCAGCATCGGATCCCCGCTGGCCAGCAGGCACAGGCCGGGATGGGCGGCGACGAGCTCGTCGAGCTCCGGCAGCAGCGGTGACGGGAGCGGGATGCGGCGGCCGTTCAGCTCGGGCAGCAGCGCAAGCTGGCGGCCGCTCCCGGCGATCACCGGGGCGTCACGCAGCGCCGCCTGCGCCTCGCCGGTCAGCCCTGGCCAGCCGTCGTCGCCGATGCCCACGACGACCACCGCCGCCTCGCCGTTCAGCCGGTTCACGGTCTGAGGCTATGGGCTGAGCCTTGCGCTGAATGCGGCAACCCCTGGATGCGGCGGTTACTTCATGGAACATGGTCAGCCGGCTGGGGTGCCGGCGGGCGGAACACGAGCGGGAGGCTGTCGATGCCGACCAGGCCCGCTGGCCAGGTGACGCGCGGGGTCACGCCGGGAGCGAGCTCGTACTCCGGGATCCGGCGGTGCCATTCCTCCAGCGCGACCCGCATCTCCATCCTGGCCAGGTGCGAGCCGAGGCAGCGGTGCGGCCCGCCGCCGAACGCGAGGTGCCGTTCCCGGCGGCCGAAGTCGATGGTGTCCGGGTCCGGGTGCTCGGCCGGGTCGCGGCTGGCGGCCGCGATGGCGACCATGACGTACGAGCCCGCCGGGATGAGCTCGCCTGCCAGCTCGACGTCCCGGGTCGCGATGCGCGGCACGAAGACGACCGGCCCGTCGACGCGCAGCAGTTCCTCGACCGCGCCGGGCACCGCGGCAGGGTCGGCGGCGATCTGCCGCCGCAGCGCCGGCTGGGCGGCGAGGGTGGCGAACGCGGTGCTCAGCGCCGAGGTCACCGTCTCCAGGCCGGCCAGCACGAACAGGAACGCCAGGCCGAGCAGCTCGGAATCGCTGAGCCCCTCGTCGCTGGTGTCCGCGAGAAGCCGGCCAAGCAGGTCGTCGGTGCCGCCGGTCTCCCGCCGCCTCGCGATGTGGCCGACCAGGTACTCGTAGAGTTCCGCGCCCATCGCCGCCGCCCGCTCCGACGGCCGCTCCGGGCCCTGGGCGCCGAAGCTGTTCACCAGCGCTTCCTTCCAGGCGATGAGGCGGTCCCGGTCTTCCAGCGGCAGGCCGAACAGGGTGAGGAACACCTGCGCGGGCAGCGGCACCGCCAGGTCGGCGACCAGGTCGCACTCGCCGCGGCCGGCGAAGCCGTCGATCAGCTCGCCGGCCAGCGCGCGCATCATCGGCCGCCAGGCCGCCGTGCCCCTCGGGCTGAAGAACGGCTGCAGGACCCGCCGGTACCGCGTGTGCTCCGGGGGGTCGAAGGCGATGGGCACCATGGCCAGCGGGCTCCCGACGATGTCGAAGGCGCGCTTGGAGGAGAACAGCTCGGGGTGCTTCAGCGCGTACTCGGCCGCCTCGCTGGAGGTGATCATGCGCGACCCGCGCCAGCTCCGGATGACCGGCCCGGCGTCCCGCAGGATCGTGTAGGCCGCGGTCCTGCTGTCGGCCATGGGCAGGTCGGCCAGCCGCGGCATGCCGCCCGGCCCTGCCGGCGCCGCTTGTCCGGTCACCTGCCCACAGTAACTGCAATCAGCGCCAAAGCGGCGGGCGGAATGAGCGCGCCAACGGGGCGGAAGCGAGGCCGCCGCCGTCACCAGGCTCGCCTGTCGCGCCAGCGCGGCGGGCCGGCGTCACTTGCTGGGCTGCGGCATGTGGCAGGAGATCTTGGGGTTGACCCCGAGGTAGTTCAGCGGGCCGGCCACGATCGTCACCGCGATCGTGGCCGCCTGGTTGCAGTTCTTGGGCGGCGAGCTGTACTCGTGGCGCTGGCCGGCGGCGATGGCGCCGATGATCAGCCATATAACGAGCACGATGGTCCCGATGTGCATCGCCACCTCCGGTTGCCGGTCGGTAGCGATGATATGGCACGCTGATCAGGCCGGGCCGGGCTCCGGCGCGGCCGGGTCAGTCCCCGGGGTCGTAGCCGGCCACGCTCAGCATGTGGCGCAGGCTGATCACGGTTTCGACGCCCACGTCCTTCTTGCCCGCCCGGTCGAAGTTCTCGGTCTGTGATCCCACCGTGACGGCGACCTTGCCGTCGCGCTCGGTGACCGTGCCGATCTCCTCCAGCAGCGAGATCACGGCCCGCCATTCGATGTTGTGGCTCACCGGGTGCTCGAAGATCTGCCGCAGGGTGTTGCGGTGGTGCTTGGTGAGGTGCTCGGGCATGGTCGGCATCACCGGTCGTAGTGCGATGGCGGGAACGGGCTCCGCTCGTGCTCGAGCTCGAGTTCGTCCTTGTCGTACTCGCGGCGGATCTCGGCCTGCTCCTCCTGGTACACCTCGGTCTGGGTGACATCGGCCGGCTCCGCGCGCACGTCCGTTGCGGGCGGCACCTCGTCGGGGTCGTAGTCGTCGAGGCCGGCCTCCACCCGCTCCTCCTCGGTCAGCCGGGCGAGCCGGTCGTCGTCGAGGCGTTGCGGGACGCCGCCATGCTCGCGGCGGTCACGGTGGAACTCCTCGCGTGGCTGGTCTGTCATCACGCCTCCAGCAGGTATCTGGGAAGTGCCGGACCGAGAGACATATCCTGAACGCTACGCTACGCGGCTTGGTGGCCGGCCACCGGCCGGTCGGCTGCCGGCGATTCAGCGGCCCGCGTCTCCCCTGGCCCTGCGGTACGCGCCGGGCGACAGGGGGGCGTTGGTCGGCGTGCGCGACATGCCGACCTCCCTGGCCGGGGCGTGCAGCGTCCACGGCCGCGCCGACGGCGAGATGCCAGCCTCGGCGGAGGAGCGAGAGCAGATGATGGCAGCATTCCGGGCATGGGCGGCGAGCACCGGCGACAGGATGATCGACCCGGGCGCGCCGCCTGGCCCGTCGAAGGTCGTCACCAGCGACACGGTCACCGACGGCGCCGCTGACGGCCGCATCGGCGGTTACACGGTGCTGAGGGCGGAGAGCCCGGACGATGCGGTCCAGGCCGTTCAGGACCACCCGTTCCTCGGCCGTGGCGGCACGCTGCCGGTCAGCCAGGCTGTGTCGCCCTAGCCGGCGGCCGCCGGCCTCCGGGCGCGGCGCGGGGCGGCGATGGCCAGCGCGAGCGTGGCGGCGATCAGCCCGATGTTGACGGTGAGCGCGGCCTGGAAGCTGTGGCTGAACGCCGCCGCAAGCGCCGGCGCGCCCGGGCCGGCCGGGTGCAGGGTGCCGAACAGCACCGTGCCCACGACCGCGATGCCCAGGGCGCTCCCGATGCGCTGGGCGGTGTTGAGCACCCCGCTCGCCGACCCGTTGTCGGCCGGCGGGACCGTCTTGAGTACCAGGTCGATGTTGGGGGCGACGATGAGGCCGTGGCCGAGGCCGGTCAGCAGCAGCGGGCCGGCCAGGTACCACGCCTCCGGCTGGCCGGCCGCGTGGAAGACGAGCAGCAGCGCGGTCAGCCCGGCCGTGACCATGGCGCAGCCGATGATCAGGATCCACCGGCCGAGCCGCTGGGCGATCGCGTGGCTCTTGCGCGCGGTGATGATCGCGCCGAGGGCGAACGGGCTCACCACCAGGCCGCTGGCCAGGGCGCCGCGGGAGAAGCCCTCCTGCCAGGTGACCGCCAGGCTGAAGAAGATGCTGGTGAAGGACGCGAAGTAGAGCAGCGCGAAGACGGCCCCGGTGGCGAAGGCCGGCTGGCGAACCACGCGCGGCGGGATCAGCGGGATGCGGCCGGCCCGCTCGGCCCGGCGCTCGCACAGCCACAGCCCGGCCAGCAGCGGGACGGCGGCGGCGAAGCAGGCGTAGGCCCACAGCGGCCAGCCGCGCGCCTGCCCCTTGATCAGCGGCAGCAGGACCAGCAGCAGCGCCGCAGTCAGCAGGGCGGTGCCGGCGACGTCCGCTGGCTGGCGCGGGTGCCGCACCGGCGCGGGCAGGAACTTCACCGCGGCCGGCACCGCCGCTGCGCCGATGACCAGGTTGACCAGGAAGATCCAGCGCCAGCCGGTGTGCGGCCCGGCCGCGGTGATCAGCAGCCCGCCGGCCAGCGGCCCGACGGCCGTGGACAGCCCGATGACCGCGGCCAGGACGCCGAACGCCCGGGACCGCGCCGGCCCGGCGAACGTGTCCACGATCGTGGCGTTGATCTGGGTGTAATAGGTGCCCGCCGCGAGCCCCTGCACGACCCGGGCGGCGACAAGCTCGGCCGGGCTGTGCGCGAGCCCGGCGCCGAGGCTGGCCAGCAGGAAGAGGACCAGGCCGGCGATGTAGAGCGGCCTGCGCCCGAAAGCGTCGCCGAGCCGGCCCGCTGGGATCAGGACCAGCCCGAACGCGAGGGCGTACCCGGAGACGACCCACTCAAGCGCAGTGTCGCTGGCGCCGAGGCCGCGCTGGATGCTCGGCAGCGCCACGTTGACGATCGTGGTGTCCAGCAGGGACATGAAGGCGCCGGCCATCACGGTGGCGAGCGCCAGCTTGGCCAGCCGGTTCGCGGCCGGCGCCGCGGCGCCGGCATCTGGCGACGTGAGCACGTTCCCGGTGGTCGGCACGGTGCCCTCCTACACGTTCAAATTAACGAAACAGAACAGCTTTGTTCCGATAGTAAGGAAGGAAGAGGCGGAACGCAACAGGTCTGTTTCGTTATATGGTGGGGGCATGAGCCCAGCCGAACGCACCTCAGGGCGCCGCCGCGACCAGCGGGCCGGCGCCGCCCTCATCGACGCCGTGCTCGACCTGGTCAGCAGCGGCGCCACGCTCTCCGGGCTGTCCCTGGTGACGATCGCGAAGACCGCCGGCGTGTCCCGCAACTCGCTGTACCGGCGGTGGAAGACCAAGGACGCGCTGTACCGGGACGTCCTGGAGGCGATCAACCGGGACCTGCCGGAACTGCCGGGGCGCAGCGCCCAGGAGGACGTCGCCGCGCTGCTCGCGGTGCTGATCGAGCGCGTGCTCGACAAGCGCGCCAGCCACATGCTCCGCGCGCTGAACGCCGAGGCCGACGCGTTCCCCGAGCTGCACCGCCGTTACTTTGACGAGATCGTCGCGCCGCGCAGGGACGCGATGAACCAGGCGCTGCGCCGCGGGGTCGCCTCCGGTGAGATCCGGCCGGACGTCGACGTCGACCTGCTGTCCGATGTGCTCGTCTCGCCGGTCCTGGCCCGGATGGCCTCGGGCAGCACCGAGGACCTCGACCCGGCCCAGACCAGCCAGAGCATCGCCGCCCTGGTGTTCGCGGGCGCCCGGCCCCGGTAGGCAGGGCTCAGGGTCACGCCGTCCGGTCCGCCTGCGCCTCCCCGGCGCCGACGGCGGGCTGGTCACCCCCGGCGGCCGCCTCCTTGCCGCTCCCGTCAGGGAAGCGGTCCAGCCTGTCGAACCTGTCGAAGTCAACCCGGTCGAGGTCGTTCAGCACCTTCAGCTGTTCCCGCAGCACCGAGGTCTCCTGCCTCGCGCCGCTCGCGCCGCGCAGCGCCTCCGGGGTGGTCAGGTGGTACCTGGCCAGGGCGAGCCGGAGGCTGCGGCTATCGAGCAGCATCCGGATCACCGCCTCCCTGCTGAGCAGGGCGGTCAGCTGCCGGGCCGGGCGGTTGAAGAACACCGAGACCAGCTGCACCACGGAAAGCCCGAGCAGCGTGACCGGAAGGCCGATCGGGAGGCGCCCCGGGTGGATCGCCGTGATGACCGCGAGCACGACCGTTGCCCCGAGGGTGAGCGCCCCGCAGGAGATCAGGAAGCGGTTGGTGAACCTGACCCACCGCACGGTCTGGCGCAGGCTCCCGCTGATCTCCTGACGGTAGGTGCGCTGCTCGGTGTCCTCGTACGAGATGATGCTCTGCTTGTCCCTGAAGTACTGGGCGTAGTCGGCGAACGCCACCTCGTTGGCCGACGACTCCAGCTCCTCGTCCTTGCCCGGGTCCGTCCCGAGGAACCTGGCCAGGTCGCCGATCCCGTGCATGACCTCGACCCCGAGGACCTTATTGGCGAAGTCGAGCGCACCGAGATGGCGCTCCAGGGTGGGGCTGGCCGTCAGCGAATCGGAGACGACAATGTTTTCCAGGTTGTAGGCGACGCGGAGGCTCTGCAGGACAATCTGGATCTTAATGTCCGTGTAGACGCCGATAACGGCGACGCGGACGCGCTGGCGGTTCTCGGGTTTGATGATCTCGCTCAGCACCTCGGCCAGCTCCGACCGGCGGAAGGCAAAGCTCTCCAGATCGAAAAGGGTGCCGGAATGAACGTGATGCACCACGACCGTCCCGTGCTGTTTCCCTTCCGGGCTGAAGCCCGGGTCTTCGCTCCAGGTGTCACCGATCTTGCGCCGGGTGCCGTCCGGGTCGAGCAGGTGGCTGAGGCCGTCGATGTACTCCGCTCCCCAGGTGCCCGCCTGGCAGTGGCTTCCGTACACGCGCCGCTCGCGGTCGTAAAGCTCGCCCGGGGTGTGCCAGTCGCGGATGTTCACCAGGTGGAGGGTCCCCTGCCCGGCTCCGCGCAGCCGCTGGCCGACCGTGGCCTGCAGCAGCCTGGCGAGCGGGCCCTTCCTGAGCGTCGCGGCATCGACCGACCGCCGGCTCTTGCTCTCGCTGAACTGCTTCTCGCTCGTCCGGTGGATAAGCAGTTTGCCGGCCGCGTCGGCAGGGAGGGAAAGCCGGCAGTTCAGGTTGAGGAAAAAGTCATTCTGCAAGCACTGAGTAATGAGGATGTAGATTTCGCCGTCGTTTGCCGCGCCCGCCCCGCCGGGCACCGCCTGCTCCGCCTCTTCCGGCGGCGCTGCACCCCCCTCAATGGCCATGTACACCTCCCTGGCGAACTTTATCAGCACTTGCGATCCCGGCCGGGCGGCAATCATCGCGTCTTGCCGGGCGGCAATCATCGTGCCCGGCCGGGCGGCAATCATCGCGTCTTGCCGGGCGGCAATCATCGCGTCCTGCCGGGCGGCAATCATCGCGTCGTGCCGGTGCGGCTTCCTTCAATGGCCCGATGATGCGCTCAGAATGCCCGTGCGATGGTGCGCGTGGGCTGCCCGCTGCCCGCGCAGGCGCGGCGGCCGGGCCTGGCGGCCCGGGCTGTGGTGTGCGTCAGGTCCGGGGCGGCCCGGGCTGTGGCGTGCGTCAGGTCCGGACGGACCCCGGCTCGGGCTGCGGTTCGTGGGCAGCTGCCCGCACCCTCTGAGCCTGCCTGGCCAGCGGCCCCGGGCGGAGCAGGGAGCCGCAGACGACCGCGCCGGCCGCGAAGATGCCGGCCGTCCACCAGAACGCCGTGGTGTAGCCGTGCACGGCCGCGGCGGCCTGCAGCGCCGACCGGCCCCCCGGCGAGGCCAGGACCGCCGGGGTGAGGTGGCTGGCCACGTAGGCCGCGGCCGCGCTGGTCGCGATGGTGTTGAGGAGCGCGGTCCCCATGGAGCCGCCCAGCTGCTGGCCGACGTTGAGCGTGGCCGAGGCGACGCCGGCGTCGCGACGGGCCACGCCGAACGTGCCCGTGTTCATCGACGGGGGCATGGACAGGCCGATGCCCGCCCCGGACACCAGCAGCGGCCCGAGCACCGCCGAGACGTAGCTGGAGTGCACCCCGATCCTGGTCAGCCAGGCCATGCCCACCGCCGCGATCAGCAGGCCGGTCCCGACCAGGGGCTTCGGGCCGGTGCGCGGCATCAGCACGATGTTGGAGATCTGGGCGAAGGTCATGACCATGCCGATCGCCGGTATGAACGCCACGCCGGTGATCACGGGTGAGTAGCCGAGGATCGTCTGCAGGTAGTACGTGAGGAACAGGAACAGGCCGAACATCGCCGCGCCGACGACGAGGATCGTCAGGTAGGCGCCGCCGCGGTTGCGGTCAAGCACCACCCGCGGCGGCAGCAGCGGGCTGGGGGCGCGGGTCTGCCAGAACGCGAACGCGGCGAGCAGGAGAACCCCGGCGGCCAGGAAGCCCCACGTCGACGGCGTGTGCCAGTTATGGGTCGCGGCGTTGGAAAAGCCGTAGACCAGGCAGAACATCGACCCGGACACGAGCAGCACGCCGATCACGTCCAGCTGCGAGCGGCCGCCGGCTGCCGACCGCTCGTTGGACAGGAAGGCGGTGGCGCCGGCCGCCGCCACGGCGGCGAAGAGCAGGTTCACGTACAGGCACCAGCGCCAGTCGAGGTACTCGGTCAGCACGCCGCCGAGCAGCAGGCCGACGAGCCCGCCGCCGCCCGCGATCGCCCCGTAGACGCCGAACGCCCGGCCCCGCTCTCTCGGGTCGCTGAACGTGGTGGTGAGTACCGACAGCGCGGAAGGCGCCAGCAGCGCGCCGAACGCCCCCTGGCAGGCCCGCGCGGTGATCAGCATGGCGAAGTTGACCGACGCGCCGCCGACCGCGGAGGCGGCGGCGAAGCCGATCAGGCCGGTCAGGAACGTCAACTTCCGGCCGAACAGGTCGCCGAGCCGGCCGCCGAACAGCAGCAGGCTGCCGAAGGCGAGCGCGTAGGCGGTGATCACCCACTGCCGGTCGGCGTTGGAGAAGTGCAGCGCCCGCTGCGCGGACGGCAGCGCGATGTTCATGACCGTGATGTCGAGCACGATCATGAGCTGCGCAAGCGCGACGATGCCCAGCACCAGCCAGCGCCGCCGGTCATGCTCGCCTGAATGGCCGACCTGAGCCACGCCGCCGGGAACGCTGGTCGCAGACATGGGCTACTCCCCATCTGGAGGCGGCATCTCCGGATATCTGACGAGGCTAGCAGAAGCGGAGGCACCGCCTCCGCTCGGGGCTACGATGCTGGGGTGAACGGAAGCCAACAGCCGCCGGCGCGCCTGCTTCGCAAGGACGCGGAACGGAACCGGCAGCGCATCCTCGCCGCAGCGGCGGACGTGTTCACCGAGCAGGGGCTGGACGCCACCCTGGACGACGTCGCCCGCCACGCGGGCGTCGGCGTCGGCACCGTGTACCGGCGGTTCCCCGACAAGGCCTCCCTGGCGGACGCCCTGTTCGATGAGCGCATCGACGCGCTCGCGGCGATGGCCGAGCGAGCCCAGGCCGAGCCGGACGCGTGGGCGGCGCTGGTGTCGTTCCTCGAGCACTCCGCCGAGATGCTCGCCAGCGACCGCGGCCTGCGCCAGATCCTGATGTTCGCTGCCCAGGGCCACGACCGCGTCGCGTGCGCCAGGGACCGGATGCGGCCCGCCATCGAAAGCCTGCTGAAGCGAGCGCAAGCAGACGGCCAGGTCCGCGCCGACCTCGCGGCCACCGACATCCCGATCATCGAGTTCATGCTGGCCGCGGTCGCCGAGTACGCCCGCCAGGTACGGCCTGCGGTCTGGCGCCGGTACCTCGCGCTCATGCTCGATGCCTTGCGCGCGGCCCACCCGCCGGGCAGCCCGCTGCCCGAGCCGGAGCTCAGCCCCGACGAGATGGTTCAGGTGCTGAACTCGAACCCGCTCAGCCGGCGTCAGGCCCCGCACAAGGCGGCCACCATCACCGTCCGGCCGTGAGCAGCCCGGACAGCGGCCGTGTGCCGCGGCTGGCGGGCGGCGGAACCGCACCGTGATCTCCAGGCCCCCGGGTCGCCGGGACGCGGCGGTCAGGCGAACTGGGTGTACCGGCTGGCCGACGGGAGGCCGTGCGGGCAGCGGCCGCACAGACCGACAAGACGAGGGAAGGAATGCTCACCGCTGCTTTGGTACGGCGGCAGCCCACGTTGTTTTCCCGCAGCTGGGGCATCTGAGCAGCTTCAACCCGCCGAACCGGTGCGGTGCTGCGGCGGCAGCCAGGGCTGACGGGCTGAACCGCGCGCCGCAGTTGGCGCATTCATAGTCGAAATTCTTGCTCAGCTGGCTCTGCCACAACGCACCAAGGAGCAGAAGGACTGGTACGACTATGAGAGGCGCGAGGGAACTGGACATAAGTTAGTTGGCCCCATGCTTGTCCATGGGGTGGTTGCCGGTATCGAACTGGTCGTTGTTGTCGTCCATGCCTTCTCGGAATCTGGTTACTGTCCTGCTGGGCGGATGAACAGGCCGGCGACCTTGCCGTTGAGATCGAAGGTGACCCGGCCGTTCGCCTCGCCCGCCTCGAAATGCAGCGGGATGGTCACGAGGGTGTAGTCGCTGGCCTGGAACGCGAGCGGATCGCCGATCCGCTCGAGGCTGCCGATGACGGCGATCGTGTGCGCCCAGCCGGCTGCCATGCGGTCGGCATCGAGCTTCTCGCGCATGTTCTCGTCGAGCTCCTTGAGGACGTCCGCCCAGCGGCCCTCGGCGTGGGCGGTGAAGATCGCGACCGCCCTTTCGGTCAGCCCGGGCGGGACCGCCCGGGCCATCGGCTCGCCGGTGCGGGGATCGACCGGCCGGCCGAACCGCTGGAACGCCGCCTGCCGGGTGGTGCCGAGCACGTCACCTATCCGCTTCCAGCTGTGGCCGGCGGCCCGCGCCCGGTCGACCGCCGCCTGCAGGGCGGCGTCCGTGGCGGCCGACAGCTCCCGCGCCGCTGCCATCGCGGCCAGCGCCGAGCCGGCGCCCGGGCGGTTGAGTTCCTCGGCGAGACGGCCAGCGGCGGCACGCACGGTGCCGGCCACGGGATCCGCTGCGCCACGCATGGCGTCAAGGCTGGCATGACGCCCGCCTGCTGTCAAATCTATGTTTACGTCGCCAGGGAGTTGCCCGCGTCCAGACCCGGGCACCGCGCGCCCAGACCCGGGCACCGCCCGCCCAGACCCGGGCACCGCCCGCCCGGACCCAGAGACCGCCCGCCCAGACCCGGGTACCGGCCGCCCGGACCCGGAGACCGCCCACCCGGACCCAGAGACCGCCCGCCCAGACCCGGGGACTGCCTGGCCGGTCCCGGGGACCGCCTGGCCGTATGCGGTGCAGGGCACGGCCCGGGCCCTGGCGCGCCGCGCCGCGCTCCTGCAGGTCGAATCGCAGTACCGTCTGCGTCGCCCCCGGCCCTGCTGCGCTGGCAGCTGGCGGCCGCAGGCCTCGCACACCCCCGGTCCTTCGCGCTGTGCCACTGCGCTCACCCCAGCCTCATTACGTGCTACTTCCACTCGCACGTTATTATAAATCGTGTCGGGCTTTGCGGCACGGAATAGAACGGGTCACGGCTGGCGGCAGTCGAAGAACGCCCGCGAGCCGGCCTGCCACAGCAGCACGACCGCTGCGAGCCCGGCCAGCCAGACGGCGGGCGTGCAGAGCCAGGTTCCGGCGGCCTGGACCCCCGGTCTTATGACACCATCACCCTGTCAATGGAGCATTAACGGCACCATGGCCCGCACCGTCGCCGCGTCCCTCCCGGCCGCGCACCAACCCCACTTTTACTCCGTTCGCGTCTTAATCGCGTCCGTTATGATGGGTTTGTGGTCACCGTCCGGAGGAAAAGTGAGGTGATTACGTGCGGACAGCGAAAGCACGTAAAAGAGAAGCGTGCCGCTGAAAGCGGCACGGAAAGAGCAGGGGCCGGTCGGCCGAGGCCGCTCAGACTGGGCGGCCCGGTGAACCGGGCGTGCCAGGTCAGGGCGAGGCGGCGCGCCGCCGGGGCGG
>JASHPR010000721.1 GCA_030038015.1 Streptosporangiaceae bacterium | reverse complement strand
GGGGAGGCCCCCGCGCCGGGGGCGGCGGCTCACGCCGGGCCGGCAGCGGGGCCGCCGGCGCCAGCCGGGGCCACGGCCTGCCCCCTGGGCATGACCCGGTACCTGGCGAGGTCGAACCGGCGGACCCGGTACCGGTAAAGGAAGGTGTAGTCGGGCCAGTTGTTGGTGTTGCGGCCCGCCGCTGTCGTGTACCAGCTGTGGCAGCCGGTCTGCCATACCGAGGTGCGGCTGGCCGCTGCCACCCACCCGTTGAACGACCGCTGCACGTCGGGACGCACGTCGAGCCAGCCGAGGCCCTCCCGTTCCAGGGCCTGCAGCGCCCCCAGCACGTAGCCGATCTGGCCCTCGAGCATGTAGATGATCGAGTTGCCGCCGAGGTTGGTGTTCGGGCCGTAGAGCATGAAGAAGTTCGGGAACCCCGGCACGGTGATCCCCAGGTACGCCTCGGCGCCGTCCCGCCAGACCTCGTGCAGCGTCCGCCCGCCGGCGCCGGTCACCGACATGGGGGCCAGGAAGTCGAGGGTCCGGAACCCGGTGCCGTAGATGATCACATCTGCCGGGCGCGGGGTCCCGCCGGCCGTCACCACCCCTTCGGGCACGATGCGCTCGATGGGGTCGGTGACGAGCTCGACGTTCGGGCGGGTCAGCGCCGGGTACCAGTCGTTGGAGAAGAGCACCCGCTTGCAGCCCATCACGTAGTCGGGCACGCACTTCTCGCGCAGCCGCGGGTCGGTGACCTGTGCCCGCAGGTGGCGGCGCCAGAGCTGCATTGGCGCGGCAAGCAGCTTGGGCGACAGGACGAAGCCGCTGGTGAGCAGCTCGCCGTAGAGGAAGATGCGCAGCCGGTCGGCCTTGCGCAGCGCCGGGACCCGGCCAAACAGGGCCTGCTGGGCCGGGCCGTAGGGCCGGTCGGCCTTGGGCAGCACGTAGGGGGCGCTGCGCTGGTAGACGTCGACGTGCGCGGCGGTCCTGGCGATCTCCGGGACGAACTGGATGGCGCTCGCCCCGGTGCCCACAACCGCCACCCGCCGGCCGGCGAGGTCGACACCGTGGTCCCAGCGGGCGGAGTGCCACGAGGGGCCGGCGAAGTCGTCGCGGCCCGCGATGTCGGGCAGGGCGGGCCTGTTGAGCTGGCCGACGGCGGAGACGACGGCGTTCGCCCGGAGCGTCTCGCCGGTGTCCATCGCCAGGTCCCAGGCGGCGCCGCGCTCATCGAAGCTGGCGGCGGCGACCCCCGCGCCGAACCGCAGGTGCGGGCCGAGCCCACGCTCCGCGCACACCGCGTGCAGGTAGGAGAGGATCTCCTGGCGCGGCGGGAAGCGCCGGCTCCAGCTCCCCGGCCGGAACGAGAACGAGTACAGGTTCGACGGCACGTCGCAGGCGAGGCCGGGGTAGGTGTTGTCCCGCCAGGTCCCGCCGAGGTCCTCACCCCGGTCGGCCACGAGAAAGTCCTCCATGCCCGCGTGCTTCAGGGCCGCGGCCATGCCGATCCCGCCGAACCCGGCACCGATCACCACCACGCGGTACGGCGAACGGCCGGGCATCGGCCCTCCCTCGCGCTGTGCGCGGCCCGGGCCGCCGGGACTGCCCGGGCGCCGGGAGCCCTCACGATCCCGGCACCGGCAGGATAACCGAGCCGCCACGGCCCTGCCTCCCCGGCGCGGCCTCTGCCGCTCCCGGCGCGGCACCGCTCCTGGCGCGGCACCGCGCCCGGCGCGGCACCGCCCCCGAAGGGGCCGGTACTAGGCGATCGGGGATGTGGACGCCCCGACCTGCACGCCTTCTGCCCCGCGATCATCACCCACTTCGCCGGCACCCGGATGTCCAGCTGAGCGGGCCCGGCTGAGCTTCGCCCGGTGAAGGATGCGCGCCGCCGGCCTGCCCTGGCCGGCGGCAGGTATGGTGCTGCCCCGGGATGGCTCCCGGCGGAGGCGGGGGTTCGCCCGTAGATTGTTACCAGGGGGCACGACACGGCGGCAGGAGGGCGCGTGTTGCCGAAAAAGCTGGTCGCAGGCGGTGTCGTGGTGACCGCGGCGGTGCTGGCGGCCGCGGTCGCAGGGTTTGAGCTGCACCGGAGCCAGCCGCCGGCCGCGGCGAAGGCGGCCCCGGCGCCCCAGGCGGCCCGGGCGGTGAGCGGCGCGCTCTCCGCCGGCCCGGCCACCTTCCAGGGGCCGGACGGCGTCGAGGCCCGGTGGGTGATCGAGGAGAACGACAAGCCGGGCACCACGGCATGGGAGATCCACGGCCCGCATGGCGGCATCGACGGGTTCGCGAACCAGGTCTACGCGCAGGCGGGGCAGCGGGTCACGCTGTACGTCAGCACGGCCGGCCCGCGGTTCCGCGCCGAGGCGTTCCGGATGGGCTACTACCAGGGCAGGGGCGCCCGGCTGGTCTGGCAGTCCGGTGAGGTCGCCGGCCAGGACCAGCCCGCGTGCCCGGTCACCGGGGGCACCAACATGGTCGCCTGCGACAACTGGAAGCCGTCCCTCACGTTCACGGTCACCCCGGCCTGGGTCCAGGGCGACTACCTGATCAAGCTGGTGGGGTCGGGCAACAGCCAGAGCTACGTCCCGCTCACCGTGTGGGATCCGGCCAGCACCGCGACCTATGTGATCAAGAACGACGTGTTCACCTGGCAGGCGTGGAACTACTACGGCGGCTACGACTTCTACGCCGGCGTGGGCAGCTGCCCGGCGGATGTGTACCCGCTGTGCTCGCGGTCGCTGGTGGTGTCCTATGACCGGCCCTATGCGGCGGAAGACGGCTCGGGCAACTTCCTGGTCCTTGAGTACCCGCTGGTCAGGTGGGCCGAGGAGCACGGCCTCGACGTCACCTACGCTACCGACCTCACCGTCCAGGACCACCCTGACTACCTGCTCAGGCACAAGGTGCTGCTGTCCCTGGGGCACGACGAGTGCTGGTCGTACGGCGAGCGCCAGGCCGCCGTGGCGGCCTACAGCAGGGGGATGAACGTCGTCTTCTTCGCCGCCAGCCCGGTCCTGCGGCACGTGCGGACCCAGGCTTCGCCGCTCGGGCCGGGCCGCGAGCTGGTCGACTACCGGGACTCGGCCGCCGACCCGCTGGACTCGGTGCCGGGCGACGCGATGGAGGTCACCGGCAACGAGTGGTCCAGCCCCCCGTCGAGCTGGCCGGAGTACGACTTCGTCGGCGACACCTACTCCGGCTTCCTCGAGCCGGGGGTGTACACGGGGTTCACCGTCGCCGACGCCCAGGCCTGGGTCTTCGACGGCACCGGCCTGGCCGACGGCGAGATCGTGCCCGGCGTGGTCGGCTCCGACGTCGACCAGTTCGAGCAGGCGGCAGGCCAGCCGGCGGACGACCAGATTCTCGGGCACTCGCCGGTCCCGGCCGACGACGGGCAGTCCAACGTGAGCCCGTGGTTCTCCGACATGACCTACTACACCAACGCCGCCACCGGCGCGGGCGTGATCGACACCGGCACGAACAACTGGATCCCGGCCCTCGACGGCCGCGCCGGCTGCGGCCACGGCGTCTGCGAGGCCACCATGGTCCGCCGCATCACCGGCAACATCCTCAAGCTGTTCGGCGAAGGCCCGGCCGCCCGGCACCAGCCCTCGGCCGGCAACTGGCGCCAGGTCACCGGCCAGTAGCAGGCCGGCCCGTGCGGGCTCACGCCCACCGCGCCCGGCCGCTCAGGCGGCCCCGGCCCGCTCCGGCCGCCACGGCGCGCTC
>JASHPR010000072.1 GCA_030038015.1 Streptosporangiaceae bacterium | reverse complement strand
GCCGGGGCCGGTCACGAGCAGCGCGCGCACGCCGCGTGCGGAGTCCACGGCCGGGCCGCGGCGCGCGGCTGTCAGTCGGCGGCGGCCACGGCGTCCGGCTCGGACTGGGCCTCGTCCGTGCCTGACGGCTGCGGCACGACCAGGACCGGCCGCCTGGCCAGGTGCAGCACCCGGTGCGCGACGCTGCCGAAGGGCAGGTGCGGCAGGTCCGCGTGGCCGCCCGATCCCAGCACGATCATCCGGGCGTCATGCTCGTCGGCGGCCGCGAGGATGTTCCTGGCGATGTGGCCGAGCTGGGCCTCCCGGATCTCCCCCTCGGCGGTGACCCCGGCCTGCTTGAGGTCGGTGACGACCTGGTGCACCACCGCCTCGCCCTGGCCGTCGCTGCAGTCCACCTGCATCCGGCCCCACCGGCCGACGGCGAACTCATGCACGTGCAGCACGATGACCTTGTCGCCGCTGTCCCGGCACAGTGCCGCGGTCATGTCCGCGGCGGCCGGCCCGTGTCTCTTGTCCGCGTCCACGGCCAGCACGATCGCCTTGTTCATCGCCCCTCCTCCGGAGTTGGCCGGAAAACCCGCATGCTCATGATCCGCCACGACCGGCCGGCAGGCCAGGACCAAAGGTCCCGGAAACGGCCGGCGATTGGCCCCGGCGGGCCGGCCCCTTCCGCCCTACCCGGCAGCGCCGCCGGTGCTGTGCGATGAAGTGAAGATGTCTACCCAGGGAAGGTGGGGACCGATGAGCGCGCTGACTCGCCGGGAGCACCGAGGCCTGATTCCGGACCTGATGGACTGGCTTGAGTCCCCCTACGCGGTGCTGCACCCGCTGGCCGGCCAGACCATGCGGATGGAAGAGGGCGTCGAGGACGGCCGGTACGTGGTGCGGGTCGAGGCGCCGGGGATCGACCCGGAGAAGCAGGCCGAGATCAGGGTGTCCAGGGGGTTCCTGGCCATTCGCGCCGAGCGCGAAGAGGGGATGGAGAGCCCGCACCGGAGCGAGTTCCGCTACGGCACGTTCCGGCGCCATGTGGCGCTGCCGGCCAACGCGGACGAGAACGATGTCGAGGCGACCTACGACAGGGGGATCATCGAGGTCAGCTTCGGCCTGAAGGCGAAGGATGAGGCCGAGCGGGCCGGGCGCACCATCCCGATCAGGGTCGCACAGCACATCAAGCCGAGCTAACGAGGGCCAGGTCCCGCGTGAGCCAGGCTGGCAGAGGATAATGATGAGCCGTTCCCCTGTTGGCTCACGCGGGCGAGGTGAACATGACGCACCGGGGTGACCGCACGCTGGCGGCCGCCGGGCTCGCCCGTGTGGAGGGCGAGGGCGCGATGTACGTCCGGGTCAGCGACGGCCAGGTGGAAGAGGTGCGGCTGGAGATCTACGAGCCGCCGCGCTTCTTCGAGGCGTTCCTGGCCGGCCGGTCCTACACCGAGCCGCCCGACATCACCGCCCGCATCTGCGGGATCTGCCCCGTGGCCTACCAGACCAGCGCGTGCCAGGCGATCGAGGCGGTATGCGGCGTCGCCCTGCCCGGGCCGCTTGCGGACCTGCGGCGGCTGCTGTACTGCGCCGAGTGGATCTCCAGCCACGCGCTGCACGTGTACATGCTGCACGCGCCCGACTTCCTCGGCTACCCCGGTGCCGTTGAGCTCGCGCGCGACCACCGGGAGATCGTCGAGCGCGGGTTGTCGCTGCGCCGTGCCGCCAACGCGCTCATGGAGGTGATCGGCGGGCGGTCGGTTCACCCGGTCAACGTCCGCGTCGGCGGTTACTACCGGGCTCCCTCGGCGGGGCAGCTCGCGCCGCTGGCCGGGCAGCTCCGGCAGGCGCTCGACCTGGCCGTGGACACGGTGCGGTGGGTGGCCGGGTTCGACTTCCCCGATTTCACCTGCGATCACGAGATGCTGTCGCTGCAGCAGCCCGGCAGCTACCCGATCGAGCGCGGGACGCTGGTCAGCAGCGAGGGGCTGGCGTTCACGGCCGCCAGCTTCGAGGAGCACGTGATCGAGGAGCAGGTGCCGCATTCGACCGCGCTGCACGCCAGGCTGGCCGGCCACGAGGGCCGCTACCTGACCGGGCCGCTCGCCAGGTACACGCTCAATTCGCAGTGGCTCCCGCCCGCTGCGGCGGCGGCCGCGCGGGAGGCCGGGCTCGGGCCGGACTGCCGCAACCCGTTCCAGAGCATCGTCGTCCGGGCGGTCGAGATGGTCTGCGCGGCCGAGGAGGCGCTCCGCCTGATCGAGGCCTACCAGGAGCCCGCGAGCCCGTTCGTGCCGGCGGCGCCGCGGGCCGGCGTCGGCCACGGCGTGTCCGAGGCACCCCGCGGGGTCCTGTACCACAGGTACGAGCTGGACGACGCCGGGATCGTGCGCAGCGCGCGCATCGTGCCCCCGACATCGCAGAACCAGGCCGCGATCCAGGACGACCTGCGCGGTTTCGTCCAGGACCGGCTCGGCATGGACGACGAGCGCCTCACCCGCGCCTGCGAGCAGGCCATCCGGAACTATGACCCGTGCATCTCGTGCGCGACCCATTTCCTGGAGCTGCGGGTGGACCGGGGATGACCCCCGCGGGCGGGCGCGGGGCGGCCCGCCGCCCGGTGGTGGTCATCGGCGTCGGCAACGCGTTCCGGCGCGACGACGGCATCGGGCCCGAGGTGCTGTCCCGGCTGCGCGAGCACGCCCGGGCACCCGGCGCGGCGGGCCGCTGGGACGCGGTGCGGCTCCTGGAGAGCGACGGCGAGCCGGCCAGCGTGATCGAGGCATGGACCGGGGCGTCGCTCGCCGTGGTGGTCGACGCCGTCGTGGCGGATCCGCCGGCTCCCGGCCGCCTGCACCGGGTCGTCCTCGGCGGGGATGAGCTGCCGGGTGACCGCCAGGTCAGCTCGCACGGGCTCGGCCTGGGCGAGGCGGTCAGCCTGGGCAGGGCGCTCGGCCGGATGCCCGGCCGCCTGATCGTTCATGCGGTGGAGGCGGCCGACACCGGCCATGGCGCCGGCCTCACGCCCGCGGTCTCGGCCGCCGCAGCCGCCCTCACCGAGGCCGTGCTCCGTGACGTGCAGGCAGCGCTCGGCGCCGGCGGGGCACCGGCGGCGCGCTAGCCGTCGCCGGGCGGCTGCTGGCTGTGCGCGGCGCGGGCGAAGCCCGGTGCCGCGGCGTTGAACGTGGCGAAGACGCGCTTGATGCCGCCTTCGGTCATGCCGAGCTGGCGCAGCTGCGGGATCAGCGAGCCGGTGTTCGGCTCGGCCACCGGGCCGAAGCAGCCGTAGCAGCCGCGGCCGAACGCCGGGCAGATCGCACCGCATCCCGCCTGCGTCACCGGGCCCAGGCACGGGGTCCCCTGGGCGACCATGACGCAGCTGTTGCCGCGGAGCTTGCACTCATAGCACACGCTGTGCTGGGGGATGCGCGGCTTGCGGCGGGCCAGCAGAGCCGAGATCAGCTCGACGAGCTGGCGTTTGTCGATGGGGCAGCCCCGCAGTTCGAAGTCGACGGGGACGTGGTCGGCGATCGGCGTGGACGTGGCGAGGGTCTGCACGTACTCGGGCCTGGCGTAGACGGCCGCGGCGAAGTCGGCGACGTCGGCGAAGTTGCGCAGCGCCTGGATGCCGCCGGACGTGGCGCACGCGCCGATCGTGACCAGCGTGCGTGACTGGTCACGGATCCACCGGATGCGCTCGGCGTCCTGCTGGGTGGTCACCGACCCTTCCACCAGCGACACGTCATAGGGCCCGGACTCGTCGGTGGACGTGGCCTCGGTGAAGTGCGCGATGTCGACCTCGCCCGCCAGGGCGAGCAGCTCATCCTGGCAGTCCAGCAGGGTGAGCTGGCAGCCGTCGCAGGAGGCGAACTTCCAGACCGCGAGCTTGGGGCGGGTCATGTCACAGCTCCTTGACGGCGAGGAGGGGGGCGGCCTGCTGGTAGCTGACCACCGGGCCGTCGCGGCACAGCAGCAGCGGGCCGAGCTGGCAGTGGCCGCACTCCGCGGTGCCGCACCGCATGTTCCGCTCGAGGGACAGCCGGATGTCCCCTGGCGCGACGCCGTGGTGGCACAGCGCCCGGGCGGTGAGCCGCATCATCACCTCGGGGCCGCAGACCAGCACCAGCGACTCCTCCGGGTCGATCTCCGCCCCGTCGAGGAGCTGGGTGACCACGCCGACGTTCCCGGTCCAGCCGGCCCCGGCCCGGTCGACGGTCACCCGCACGTCGGCCCCGAGGGCCCGCCACGCTTCCAGCTCCCCGGCGAAGACGAGCTCTTCCGGGGTCCTGGACCCGATCAGCACCACGATCCGCCGGTACATCTCCCGGTCGGCCAGGGCGGCCAGGACGGCGCCGCGCAGCGGCGCGAGGCCGATGCCCCCGGCCACGACGATGAGGTCCCGGCCAGCCGCATCGGCCACGCCCCAGTCCGTTCCGTACGGTCCCCGGACACCGATCAGCTGCCCCTGGCCTGCCTCGCAGAGGGCCTGGGTCACCGCTCCCACCGAGCGGATCGTCTGGACCAGGCCGGGCCCGGCGGGCGCGCTGATCGAGATCGGCACCTCGCCGACGCCGAACGCGTACAGCATGGTGAACTGCCCCGGCCGGTGCGGGGCGATGGGCCGGTCCAGGGGCTCAAGGCCGAGCGTCACCGTGTCGTGGGTCTCCGCGGTTCGCGAGGCGATCCGGTACCTGGCGGGCACCGCCTGCAGGGTCATCCCGCATCACCGCGGCCGCCGGGCGCCCCGTAGAGGTCAAGGAGCCGGAGCCGGGTGGCCTGCAGCCGCCGCACGGCCGCGGCCAGCATCCGGGTGGCGAGCTGGTAGCCGAGTTCCGGGTACCGCTCGCACAGCGCCAGCACCGCGGGGCCGTCCGTGAGGAGCCAGCAGTTCTGGGCGGGCGCGCCCTCGTCGAAGAGCCGGTGGCCGGCCGGGACCGAGATGGCCACCGCCGTGCCGGCGAGCAGCGCCACGTCATCGGGCGGCATGCCGCGCAGGAAGGCGTGGCCGGCCAGGACGGGCGCCGCGACCGCGTTCATGACTCCTCCTCTCCGGTCCCGCGCTGCTGCGCCGCGTCCCGCAGTGTCCGGAGCGCCTCGGCCTCCAGGGCGGCGACTTCCTCGGTCAGGTCGATGCCGACCGGGCACCACACGATGCAGCGGCCGCAGCCGACGCAGCCGGAGCTGCCGAACTGGTCGTGCCAGGTGCCGAGCTTGTGGGTCAGCCACTGCCGGTACCGGCTCCGCGGCGAGGAGCGCACCGGCCCGCCGTGCAGGTACGAGAAATCGAGATCGAAGCAGGAATCCCAGAGCTGCCAGCGCTCGGCATGGTCACCGCTGAGGTCGGTCGTGTCCTCGACCGTGGTGCAGAAGCAGGTCGGGCAGGCCATCGTGCAGTTGCCGCAGGTCAGGCACCGGGCAGCGACGTCATCCCAGCGGGCGGCGTCGCTGCTGGCGGCCATCAGGTCATGCAGGATGCCGGCGGGCACCGACCGGCCCATCCTGCCTGCCGCCTCGGCCACGGCCGACCGCGCCCGCCGCGTGGCCGCCTCGCCGGCCGGCCGGGTGGGCACGCCGGCCAGCACGTCGGCGCCGGCCGGGGAGCCTACCTCGACCAGGAACTGGTGGGCGCCGTCGCCGGTCATCTCGGTCAGCGCCAGGTCGTAGCCCGGCCCGGCCCCCGGGCCCGTGCCCATCGAGGAGCAGAAGCAGGTCTCGCCCGGCTCCGTGCAGTTGACCGCCACGATGAACACCCCCGACCGGCGGGCCGCGTACCGCGACCCAGCGTGCTGGCCGCGGCCCAGCACCTGGTCCTGGATCTTGATCGCGCTGAGGTCGCACGGCCGCACGCCGAAGAACGCCATCCGGGGAGCAGGCTCATCGGCAGGCTCCACCTCGAATCCGCCCGCCGTCCGGCGCGCTGACCACACCTTCTCGCGCGGGGGGTGCAGGAAGTGCTTCCACGACTGGGGCCCGGCGGAATGGCCGAAGGCCGCGTTGTCGTCACGGCGCCGTATCCGGTAGCCGCCCGGCTGGAGCGAGACCCCCCAGCCGAACGGGAGGTCGTCGGCCGACCCGAGCTCACCGAGGACGATCGCGCCGTCCCGCACCGTCGGGCCGATCACCCGGTATCCGGCGTCCCGCAGCGCGGCATGCAGCCCGGCCAGGGCCGCGGCCTCCATCAGCAGCGGTCCTCCCTGCGCTGAGGTGGCGTCCTGCACGGTGCACGCTCCTCGCCCGCCCGGCTGCCGCGCCGGGCGCCTGTTGCCTGGCGCGGTCTTGGTAGCACCAGCATCGTGGCACGGCGCGCGCAGGCCAAGATTCAAAAAGACGACACCCCACAAAATCCTGGCATCATTTCTGCTTATAGCGGCAGGGACGAAGGTCCCGGGCGTGCCCGGCCAGAGGTCCGCCCCGCCGCGGGACCAGTGTCCCGCCGGGAACGGCCGAAGGTCTCTACTGGCCCCAGCCGGCGTGGCGGTGACATGGCAGTGGCGAGAGGGACCAAGATGAGATGACGCGGAGTTACGGGCCAGCCCGCAGCCCTACGGCCCGCACACCGCGCAATCAGGACCCGCGAGAAGCTGGGTTGGTTTTCTCTCGCCACTGCTTGTCACCGCCACGGGGGAGGGGACAGATGTTCACCACGCGGGTGCAGGGGAGGAACAGCCGGGAAGCCCTGGCCACGGCCGAGCTGCTCGCCGCGGCGGCCGCCGCCGAGGGGAGGCAGGCAGCGGTCACCGTTGCTGCCTCAGGGGCGTCGCTGTGCACCATCGACGGCCGCGCCGCCTGTGCCGGCCCGCCGCCGCTGGCGGACGCCCTGATCGTCCAGGATCCGGGCGAGGTTGCCCGCGCGGACGTCTTCGCCCGGCTGAGCCCGGAGGCGTACGTGCTGGTGAACTCGACCTGCGGGTTCGGCGACCTCGGCGTCAGCGACCGGGTGCAGCGCTTCTGCCGTGACCGCACGCTGATCCTTCCCGTGGCGCGCCTGGAGCCGGGCCTGCCCGACGGCATGATCAGCGGCAGCCTGCTCGGCGGGTTCGCCGCGCTGTGCCGGGTCGTCAGCCTGGACAGCGTCGTCTCGGCGATCCAGGACAGGATGCCCGAGCGCCCGGCCCGGGCCTGCGCGGGAGCGGCGGCAGCCGCGCATGCGTTCGTGCGGGCCGAGAGGGAAGCGCTCGCCGCCTGACGCGTCGCCGTGCCCGGCGGCATCCCGGATCCGGACCTTCGTCCCTAGCGCCGGGGGAGGCGCGGTCCCATCATGAACTGCAGGTGGGAGGAGGTCAGGAGCAGGAGGAGGTCGGTGCGATGCAAGCGAAGGTGGGAGACGAGCTGACGGTCATGGGGCGCCGCCAGGGGGATGAGGAGCGCCACGGCGAGATCATTGAAGTCCACGGCGAGAATGGCGCACCGCCTTACCTCGTGCGCTGGCGCGACGGGAGCGAGAGCGTCTTCTTCCCGTCGTCCGACACCGTGGTGCAGCATCACCCGGCGGGCACGCGCACGCGCGGCCGCTGAGGCCGCAGGCCACGCCCGCGCCTCGACCCGGGAACACGCCCGTTTCCTGCGGGACTCAGGTCCCGCAGGAAACGGGCTGTTTGTCCGCATGTCAGCCGTTCGGATATCCACCGGACTGACCGGCAGCCCCGGGCCGAAGGTCCCGTAACCACGGGTCAACCGCCCTCTGTGCGCGACGTGAGATCGGCCTGTGGGATGGCTCACAGGAGAATCTGACGGCCCGCCGGCCGACGAAGCCCGCAGGGGCCCGAACGCAGCCAACGGAGGGACGCCGTGACGGACGCGACGATGGCCGCCGACCCGTTCTGGGCCGATGACACCTTAAGGCACTATGCGGCCGGGCTGTACCGGACGGCGCTGCGGCTGACCCGCAACCAGGCCGACGCGGAGGATCTGGTCCAGGAGACCCTGACCAGGGCGCTCGCGGCGTCGGGGCGTCTCCGGCCGGGGACGAACTTCAACGCCTGGCTGCATCGCATCCTGATGAACACGTTCATCAGCGGCTACCGGAAGAAGCGGCGCGAGGCGCTGCTGCTGTCCAGGAACGCGGTGCAGTGGTGCCTCGCGTCGGCCCGGCCGGAGTCCGGGGCCAGGTCGGCCGAAGACGAAGTGCTCGACCCTGCGATCGATGCCGAGCTCGTGGCGGCGATGCGGGCGCTGCCGCCCAGGAACAGGCTCGCCGTGTATCTCGCCGATGTCGAGGGCCTCGGATACCGGCAGATCTCCACCCTGACCGGCATGCCGGTCGGGAGCGTGAAGTCCTGCCTGCACCGCAGCCGAGGCCGGCTTCGCGCCCGCCTGGCGGCCCATGGGCCGGCGCACGCGGCGCCGCGTGCGCGGGCGTAGCCGGAACAGACCTACCGGAGGAAAGCACCATGGCATACGGTCACGCGGAGCGAACCCTTGACGCGATACGGCTGCTGGAGGCGGAAACCCGGGAACTGCTCGGCCGGCTTCCGGAGCTGGACGCGGAGCAGTCCCAGTGGCTGCAGGAGACCACGCCCGTCATGACCCGCCCGAGCCCCGCCGGCTGTCACGCCGCGGCGCGCGCCGACCACAGGTCGCCGACGACGGGCCTGCCGAGCAGGTCCAGGACCGTGGCGCCAGCGAGGTCGAGCGCGTGCCGGGACACCCGGTAGTGATGGCCGCATAGCAGCAGCTCGGTGGGGTGCGGCCGGGTCGCGGTCGGCGGCATGACAACGATGACCGCGGGCTTGGCCGGGCAGCAGCAGGCGCGTCTCGCCAGCCGCGCGGCGCGCCAGTCGATGGCATACACACCACGCCCCCCGGCGTCGCCGTCCGGCGCCTCGGCCGGTGCCGTGTTCCGTGCGGTGACGCTGGGATGCATGAACTTCGCTGACATATCCTCAGCGTCGCGTTCCCGGCCGGGCGGGGGGAGGGCCTTACTTCCCTGGCATCCGGGACCATGGCCCCAGGCCAGTGCAGCCCGCCGCGCGCAAGACCCGGCCCGCCGCGCGCAAGACCCGGCCCGCCGCGCGGCAAGCCCGCCCCGGCTGCGTCAGGCGCTCTGCGCGGTCCAGGACGCAAGCGGGAACCGCAGCCGCGCGGCGACGCCGCCCGGCGGATCCGGCGTCACCGCCACCTCCGCACCGTCGCCGAGAGCCGCGACGACCATTTCCTCGATGAGATCGGGAACGGCTGCCGAGGCGGCCCCCCAGTCCGGGCAGTCGTCTGCCGCGGCGCTCAGCATGCCGCAGCGCTGGCAGACGAACCCCGGTATCATCCCGTTCTCCGGCACGACCAGCAGCTTGGCCGCCCGCTGGTTGACCGCGTCCAGGCACGGCTGCAGGCCGATGGCGGCCAGCCCGCCCGGCGGCTCCTCGAGCAGCTGCGTGACCAGGTCCCGCTCGCGCTCGCCGACCCAGCGGCCGACGACCTGGCCCGCCAGCTCGCGGACCCGGGACGGCGTCATCGTGTGCGGGTCAACGGTAAACGTCCCGATGACCTGCTCGCGCACGTCGTCCGGGAGCTCGTCAAGGAACTGCGGGATGTCGTGCGGGTGCCCGCCGACCACGAGCGGCACCGGCCCGCCCGCCCGCATGACCGGGCCCAGCGCGGCGGCCGTGTCCCGGTAGTGGTGACGCGCAAGCTCGACCACGCGGTCGTTGATCCGGTACGTCTCCAGGCCATACCAGCCTCCGAACCGGGTGCTGCGGACGCCCTCCGCGGGCGGGAGGGCCATCCTGTCGATCCGCTCGCCCGCCACCCGGAACACCCACGCGTGCTGCCGGTTGACGACCGCGGCGCAGTAGGCCGGGAACCGCTGCAGCGCCGCCAGCAGCGGCCGCACATGCGGCCGGGTCGCGAACACCGCGCGGTCCTCGGCCGGGCCGGGCAGCACCAACGTCTCGGCCAGGCGTGGCTCGCTGCAGGCAAAGATCGCGACAGTGTGGCCGAGCCATTCCCGGGCGTGGATCTCCAGCATCCTCCGGGCGATGTGCCGGTCCTCATCCTGCGCCCTGGCCACGTCGCCGTCCTCCGTCGCGCCGGCCGCGCTGACCAGCTCGTCGGCGTGGGCAGGCAGGCCCCGCAGCGCCGGCGGATCGAGCGGCACACGCAGGTACAGCGAAAGCACCGACGGCCCTGGCGAGCGGATGCCCAGCAGCTTCTCGACGTCGGCCTGAGTAATCATCGCTCCGAACCTCCTGCCTCCTCCTGGACGAGCCGGGGCTCGGTCCAGCCATGAACTGGGACAAGCGAGCGGCGCTGCCACATCCGGCTACTCGGCGGGGTAGCTGAGCCGGTCACGGACGCCGATCACGCCTTCCAAGTACCGGATCGTGCCGAGCAGGCTGAGCGCATCGGCCCGCCGGCCCATCGAGCCGGTGACGGTCACGATCCCGGAACGCACCGTGACGACGAACAGCTCGGGGTCGAGCCCGTACTCCCCGGAGATGACGCCCTTGACGACCTCATCCCAGATCTCGTGGTCCGGGCGCTCGTACACGCTGAGCAGGTCTGCCCGGCTGACAATCCCGCGGAGCCGGCCCTCGGCGTCCACCACGGGGAGCCGCTTGACCTTGCGCGACTGCATCAGCCGCGCGGCCTCCTGAACCGGCGCGTCCTCATGGATGGTCAGGGCCGGCTTGGTCATAATCTCGGCGGCGGTCACGCCGGCGGCCTTGGACCGGTCCTTCAGCCGCCATGCCAGCCTGATCGCCCCCTGGGGCAGCGGCGGGGTTGCCTCCTTGAGCAGGAAGTCGGCTTCGGACACCACGCCGATCACCCGGCCGGACGCGTCGATCACCGGGAAGGCACTGATGCGGCGGCTGCGCAGGACGGTAACCATTTCCTTGAAGTCCGCGTCCTCGCGCACGGCCACGACGCTGCTGGTCATCACGCCCTTGACGGTCGTCACCTTCACCGCGATCACCTCCCTATCAAGCCCATTGCAGCGCTCCGCCGGGGCGTCCGCCCGAGTCGAACGGGCAGCACGGAAGGGACCAAAGGCCCGCGGAACCGGGACTCAGGTCACGCGGCGGGCCGCCCCCGCCCGCAAGCCGGGCCAGGCCGCTGACCTTGGCCGGCCGTGACCGGGACCATGGGCACTGCCGGCCGGGCCGCTGGCCCCGGCATGATCAGGCTGTTGCTGGCCCCCTACGCTGGAAGCCCGGTGGTAACGATGTCCCAGCCCCATCCGCACTCAGCAGCCGACCTGGCCCTGGCGCCGGTCCTCATCGGCATCGAGCGGAATCTCGCGCAGCTGAGATCCACCACGGACCTGGAGTTCGCGCTCGCCCTCGAGCTGAACGACGACGACAGCTGGTACCCGGGAGCGGAAGAACGAGCTCAGCGCGTGATCCGGTGCGCCACCCGCAACGTGGACCTGCACGGCTGGTCCGTGACGCCGACGCCGGACGGCGAGGGGCTGGCGGTCTCACACGGCGAGTACACGGTGTCGGTGATGCTCGGCGCCCAGCTCGCCGGCTACGTGAAGAACGGGCGCAAGCACACACCCATGGGGTAGCTCGTTGCCGCCCAGGGCGGCGGCTCCGCCGGTCAACGGCCCGCCGCCCTCTTCTCTTGCCTTCTCTTGCCTTCTCTTGCCTGCCTTCTCTTGCCTTCTCTTGCCGCCGGCTGCCTCCTCGGCTGCAATGGGAGGAGTGGCCCTGCCACCCGGTGCCTCAGGAGGTAGACGGTGACGCCAGCGGAGCTTCGCGCGGTGAGCAGGCTGGGCGGCCAGGTGTTTGCCGGGCTGGCCGCCCGGATCGAGCAGGTGCATCAGGTCATCGCCGGCCGGGCCTTTGCCCCGATCGGGCCGGCGGGCGCCCCGGTCCGGGTCGTCCATGACTGCGTGGCGCGGGGCACCTATCTCGCGGTGCGGGGCGCCGGAGTGGCCGCAGGGATGGTGGGCGGAGAGGCCGGGCTTCTCCTTGGCGCCGGCGGCCGGCCCGCCGCGCGGCAGCCGGCCGGAAACCTGGCGCTCGCCGCGCTGAACGCCGTAGCCGGAGATCGGCTCGGCCCCGACCTGGCCCCGCTGGCCATCCGGATGGCGGTACGGGCCGATGGCTGCGATGTTGAGCCGGCCGCGGCCGAGGTTGCGGGCGCGTTCCCCGGCGCTGCGCCCAGGATGGCGGTCTTCGTCCACGGGCTGGCCGAGACAGAGAACTTCTGGCGCCGGCGGGCCGGCCAGTCCGCGCCTTATGGCGACCGCCTGCGGGCAGAATTCGGCTACACGCCCGTCTACGTCCGGTACAACACCGGCCGGCACATCTCCGACAGCGGCCACGACCTGGCCGATCTGCTGGAGCGGCTGATGGCGGCCTGGCCGGGGCAGGTGGATGAGATCCTGCTGGCGGGTCACTCGATGGGCGGCCTGGTCATCCGCAGCGCCTGCCACTACGGCCGGGAAGCGTCCGCCGCCTGGCCCGGGCGGGTTCGCCACGTGTTCTACCTCGGATCGCCGCATCTGGGCGCGCCGCTTGCCCGCGCCGCCGGGCTCGCGGGCTGGGCGCTTGGCCGGGTGCCCGAAACCCGGCCGTTCGCGGCCCTGGCTGCCGGGCCGGCCTCGGTCAGGGACCTGCGCCACGGGTACGTGCTGGACGACGACTGGACCGGCTGCGGCCCTGACTGCTGCCTGCGCGACCACCGATGCGACGCGCCCCTGCTCGCCACGGCGAACCACTACGCGATCAGCGCTGCCGTCACCGCCGACCCTGGCAGCCCGCTCGGTGCCCTCGTCGGCGATCTGCTCGTCCAGCCGGCCAGCGCGCACGGGCGCCGTGGCGCGCGTCAGCACATCCCGTTCCCCGTCGAGCTGGGCCGCGGGCTGGGCGGAATGCACCACTTCGACCTGCTGAACCACCCCGACGTCTGGGAAACCATGCGCGGCCTGCTGCGCCCCGCCACACGACAGCCGCCCGCAGCAGCGCTCAGCTGACGCAGAACTCGTTGCCCTCCGGGTCACCTGCGGCGGTGGCCCGGCAGCACGATCAGCGCCGTCAGGCAGGCGCCGAGCACCACGAACGCCCCGGTGACCAGCCCCAGGCCCATGCCGCTGAGGAACGCCTCCCTGGCCAGGTGCGCCAGCTCGGCGCCGCGAACGCCGCCGACCCGGGCCGCGACCTCGAGGGCGCCGCCGAGGGAACCGCGCACCACGGCCAGGACCAGGGCGGGCACGTGGTACGGGGCCAGCGCCGCGTCGATGTTGTCCTGGTACCTGGTGGTCAGCAGGCTTCCGATCACCGCCACCCCGAGCGCGCCGCCGACCTGCATGAACGCGCTGTTGGTCGCCGCGCCGACCCCGGTGTCCCCGCTCGGCAGCGACGCCATGACCGATTCGGTAGCCGCCGGGATCACCAGCCCGACACCGACGCCGAGCAGGATGACGCCGAACACGATGTCGGCGTAGCCCGAGGTGATGCTCGCGCCGGCGATCTGCCAGAACCCGCCCGCCGCGATCAGCAGCCCTGCCGCGACCGTGAGCCTGATGCCGATCTTCTGCATCACCAGCGTCGACAGCGGCGCGACCACCAGGACCGCGCCGGCCGCGGGAAGTATGCAGACGCCCGCCCTGAGCGCCGAGTAGCCCAGGCTGAACTGGAGATACTGGGTCAGCACGAAGAGCACCCCGTACAGGCCGAAGACGGCCATGGCCTGCGATGTGACGGCGCCAGAAAACTCCCGCTTCCCGAAGAAAGCCATGTTCAGCATGGGATGCGTGGACCGCCGCTCCCAGAGGGCGAACGCCGCCAGCACGGCCAGCCCGCCGATCGCGGCCACGAGCACCAGCACCGACGCCCAGCCCAGGGACGGAGCCTCGATCAGCGACCACAGCAGGAGGCCAAGGCCCGCGATCGACAGCAGCACGCCCATCAGGTCCGGAGGCTTCGCATCCGGGTTCCTCGATTCGGGGACCAGGGGGATCGCAAACGCGAACCCGAGCACCCCGACCGGCGCGTTGATCAGGAAGACCGACCCCCACCAGAAGTGCGCCAGCAGCAGGCCGCCGACGATCGGGCCGAGCACGGCACCGAGGCCGGTCGTGCCGGCCCACAGGCCGATGGCCCGCTGCCGCTCGGCCGTGTCGGTGAAGATGGCGGTGATCAGGGACAGCGTGGACGGCATCATGACTGCCCCGCCGATGCCCATGCCGGCGCGCGCCGCGATCAGCATCCCCACCGACCCGGAGAACGCCGCCCACAGCGACCCGGCGGCGAACAGCGCCAGGCCGGCCAGGAACACTTTCTTCCGTCCGGCCCGGTCGGCGAGGCTGCCCACGGCCAGCAGCAGGCCGGCGAACACGATGACGTAGGCGTCGACGATCCACTGCAGCTCGGTGGTCGTCGCTTTCAGGTCACGCGCGATGGTGGGCAGAGCGACACTCAGGATCGTCACGTCCAGGGTGACCATCAGCAGCGCCACGCACAGCACCGCGAGCGCGAACCACCGGGTCGACGGAGAGGGTGCCCTCCCCCAGGAGGCCACCGGGCCTTTGCGCACATGAACGGCCATGTTTTCAGTCCACGTGCGGCGGTCCCGGGACGCTAGGGGCGAAAGGCTCTGCTGGCTCGGGACAAAAGATCAGTGCGCCGGACCCGGGGGTGTCCCGGTCAATGGGTGGCGGCGTGCCGCCCGGCACGCCTGCCGAAGAAGGACCCCTCCCCCAGCTGCGTCCCGCTGCTGTACCCCTTGCCGTCCTGCGCGATGTTGGACGCGCAGGCGCCCGCCGCGTACAGGCCCGCAACGACCGACCCGTCGGCGCGCTGCACCTGCCCGTCGACCGTGCACCGCAGCCCGCCGAGGGTGAAGCCCGCGTACACGGCCGTGCCCAGCGTGAGGTCGAATGCGGCCCAGGGTCCGGTGTCCTGCGGCTCAAGCCAGTCCGGGTGCTTGCGGAACTCCGGATCCTCGCCCCGCGCCGCGGCCGAGTTGTACGCCTCCAGGGTGGCCGCGAGGTTGCCCGGCGGGATGCCGAGCCCCTGCTCCATCTCCGCGACGGTCTCCCAGCCGTCGATGAACGGCACCAGCGGCATCTCCGGGTAGGCCATGTGCGCGCTGTCGACGATCAGGAACGCGGAGCTCCCGGGCTGGTCGAGGACGAAGGCCGACGTCCGGGAGTGGTAGCTGTCCTCGGCGACGAACCGCCGGCCGTCGCGGTTGACGACGATGCCGGTAAGCAGCTTCCCCGGCGGGTAGAACGGCGCGGTGAGGAACGCCTGGTCCATGTGCAGCGCCTGGCCGCCGGCGGACATGCCCAGCTTGATGCCCATGCCGTCGTCATAGGACGAGCCGAGGACGAAGGGCTTCTCCGCGAGCCGCGGGACGTGCTCGGCGACCATCTCGCGGTTCATGACGAAGCCGCCGGCCGCCAGGATGGTGCTGCGGGCCAGGACGGTGCCGCGGTTTTCATAGGACCGCCACCGCACCCCCCGGACCCGGCCGGCGTCCGTGACGAGCTCGGTGGCCCCGGTCTCGTACCAGACCTCGGCGCCCAGCCGCTCGGCGCGGCGCACCAGCAGGTCGATGACCAGCTTCGCGCCCTGGGTGTCGCCGGGGACGGGGACCTTGTGCCCGCGGGGTGCGGGCACCGCGAGATCGCGGAACGGCCAGACCTTCTCGTTGCCGGTGTACATGAGGCCCTGGGTCTGCGGCTGGATCACCGCCTTCTCCGGGTAGTAGCTGCGCTCGAACTGGAAGCCCAGGCTCTCCAGCCAGTCGCAGTGCCCGGCGCTGCCGTCCGCGTAGGCGCGGATCTTGCCGGCATCCGGCTCGGGGGTCACCGCCATCAGGTAGGCGTACATCTCATCGGGGGTGTCCTCGTGCCCGGTGGCGCGCTGCACCACCGTGCCGCCGCCCAGGTAGAAATGCCCGCCGGCCATGGCGCTGGTGCCGCCCGCCACCGCCGCCCGCTCCAGCACCAGCACCGACGCCCCGGCCGCCGCGGCCTCGACCGCCGCGCACCCGCCCGCGATGCCGAAGCCGACGACGGCCACGTCCACCTCGGCGCCGTCGCGCCGCGTGCGGGCGCCGCCGCCCCGCTGGCCATCCCCGGTCATGAGCACCCGCCTCGGTGTCCGCCTGTTGCGCGCTAGCTTATACCGGACTACCGTCTGGACATATGTCTGGCATTCTCGCCGCCGAGGCGGCCGAGGGGACCCGGAGGCGGCTCACCGCACGGCAGGCCGATACCGTGCGACGGCTCACCGAGGCGGGGGCCGAGGAGATACGGGAGTCGGGCTACGAGAGCCTCAGCATCCGCGACGTGGCCCGCCGGGCGGGCGTGGCCGCGGCGACCGCGTACACCTACTTCGGGTCCAAGGATCACCTGCTGGCCGAGATCTTCTGGCGCCGCCTGAGCGCGCTGCCGCCGGTCAGGAAGACCAGCCCCGGCAAGAGCGGCAACGCCACGCGGAGGGCGGACGTCATCGCGGTCCTGCGCGAGCTCGCGCTGCTCGTGTCGGGGGAGCCCGAGCTCGCCGCGGGCTGCACCGCCGCGCTGTTCGGCAGCGAGCCGGACGTCCGCCAGCTGCGCCTGTACATCGGCAGGCAGATCCACGAGCGCATCGAGGCGGCGGCCGGCCGGGGCAGCCCGGAAGGCAGCCTGCTGGAGCTCGCGTTCTTCGGCGCCATGGTCGAGGCGGGCCTCGGCTACACCACGTACGAGCATGTGGCCGACCGCCTGGCCGGCGCCGCCGAGCTGATCATGGACTGAGCCGTGACCCCGCCGGTGGCGTTCAGCCCGTACGACTACCGGATCCACGGGGATCCCTACCCGGCCTACGCGCGGCTGCGGGACGAGGCGCCGCCGTACCGGAACGCCGAGCTCGACTTCTGGGCGCTGCCCCGGCGGATCACCGGCCGGGTCGAGGAGACCCTGCGCTACGACGCCTCCAGCCAGGTCATCGCGCGCACGGTGGCCGAGGACTTCACCGCGGGTGCTGATCGACGACGCGCAGGGCGGGGTCGTCGGGTTCTGGAAGCAGGTCGCGAGCGCGACGCGGCCGGATGGCGGCCACGACGAGGTGGCCGGGATCGGCGGCAGCTGGTTCCGCTACGGCGGCGGCTGGCAGCGGTTGTGGCAGCGTGACTTCTTCGACCTCGGTAACGTGACGGCGCTCTTCCTGGAGATGATCAAGGCAGGCAGCTGTGCGACGGCATGCGGCAGCGGATGGACCGGGCGCTTTCCGGCGAGAAGCCGCCCGGGCACTGCCGCCCCGGCACGGGGCCGGCGCCGCTCTGGTAGCGCCGCCGGGCCGGCGGCCGCCCAGCCCGGCCCGGGCAGAAGTCAGCAGCACTCGCTGCCACGGTCGGAGGGCATTGTGCGCATGATCCCGGATCATCACAAAGGTGACTTTCGGCCCCGCAGGCCGGGGCGTTGGCCCCATGGCGGCACCTCCTGCCTCCGGCACGCTGGAGGCAGTCCATCCGAGCCGGGAACGGCGGCGGCTGCAACCCAGCCCGGCTCGGCATGGTCTTGGTAATGAGGCATACGGCCGTGCACGTGGGCTGGCGGCCGGAGGTGAGAACCATGTGGCTGGCGAGCCGCCGTGGCTGGCGGCTGATGGTGCTGGCGGTTCTCCTGGCGGCGGCAGGCTGCGGTGTCCGGATCGCGCCCGCCGCGCCCAGCACGCCGGCGCGCCCCCGGGTCTGGTTCGAGTCGGTGCAGATGATCTCGGCGAAGGCCGGCTGGGCGCTGCTGGCGACCGCGAACCCCACGGCAGGCAAGGGCGCCCCGCTGCTGCCCGCGCGCACCGCCGACGGCGGCCGCAGCTGGATCACGGTCGCCCCGCCCGCCATCGCCGGCCTGGTCGGCGAGCCGATCGTGCTGCAGGCGGCGACGTCCAGCCGCGCCTGGGTAGCGGTCTACCTGCCAGTGGGATCCGGCAAGTACACGACCGAGGTATTCGGCACTCAGAACGGCGGTGCCTCGTGGAGCCGGTCAGCGCCCGCCGGGCAGGCTGAGCCGGTAGCCGTTGACTTCCTTGATCCCGCGCATGGCTGGCTGCTTGAGGAGCTGGGCGCGGCCATGGGCCAGGAGTGGGTCGCGGTGTACCGGACGACGGACGCGGGGCGGCGCTGGTCGCTGACGGCGCAGACACTGCCGTCACCGCAGGGCGGCACCAGCGGCAGCGGCCTGCCGACCGGCTGCGACAAGTCCGGCATGATCTTCAGCTCGCCGCAGGCCGGCTGGATCACCGGCTACTGCGCCGTCGGCGGCCTGGTGCTGGTGACGCACGACGCAGGCGACCACTGGGCACCGCAGTCCCTGCCGGCCGCGGCGCTTACCTGCCCGGATGGCTGCTGGATCACCCCGCCGCAGTTGATCGGGCAGACCGGGTTCCTGACGATCGGCCGTTACCCGTACACCGGGGAGCTGCTGGTCAGCCGCGATGGTGGCAGCAGCTGGCAGCTCAGGTACCTGCCCGCGGGCGCCGGGCCGTACCCGCAGATCACGTTCTTCAGCGCAGACAGCGGGATCGCCGTGTCGGGCGGTGCGCAGGGCACGATCGGCGGCGTCTTCTACGTCACTGCTGACGGCGGCCGGAGCTGGACCCCGGTTCCGCAGGGCAGGCGCTTCGGGCAGATCCCTACATACATCGACTTCGTCAGCGTCCGCGACGGGTTCGCCTGGATCTCCAGCTCGGGCATCACGTCCGGCCCGGCCCCGGACATGTACGTGACCACGAACTCCGGGCGGACCTGGATGGCGATCACCCCGCGCCAGGCCTGACCGGCAGCAGCCGGCCGGTGCGACGGGTGCGGTTGCGCCCGCACCGCGATGCCCAAGGTGGTCATGCCGGTGAAAGCCCAGGAGCCGATCCCGTACAGGGCCACCACGGCGGGAGCATCACCCAGCGGGGGACCCGGACCAGCACCCAGGCTCCCACGCCCCGGACTGGTTGTCAGCCGGTCCACGGTGCCTGCACCGGGGGCCGGCCGCCCGGGTCTCACCAGGGCCGCCCGCTCGCTGCCCGAACGGGCCCATCACCGCCACCGCCTTCCGGGGGTGCCTGCAGGCTGAGCCGATCGGGCGCCGGTGCCCCCGCACAACGCCAGGTCATCGCGACTGACCCGCACCAGGGCAGCTAGGGCAGCAGGCTAGGCAGCGCGCCTCCGGCCGCTGCGAGGATCGCGTGTGAGTTCCGTGTGAATACCCAGCGCCCGGGGTGGCACGGCCCCCACGAAGTCCGCGACACGCTGGCGGATGCGCTCGATCTCCTGAGGCTGGCGAGTTCTACGGAACGATTACGAGGGGGACCGGCGAGTGGCGGGCCAGGCTCACGGCGACCGAACCCACCACACGGTGCATGACGAGAGACGAGCTCCCGACCACGATCACCACGGTGGCGCCGGGATGGGCAGCGCCGGTGTCTTTGGCTGCCGCGAGCAGCTCCTCCGCGATCAGGCCCTGGCGCCGCTCGAAGCCCCAGCGCTCCTCCCGGCCGCGCAGCCGCTCGCCGGCCATGGTGCGAAGCTCCTGCTCGATATCGCCGAAGTCGGTCTCCAGTTCGCTGACGGCGCCGGGCGAGAGCGCGGCCATGCTGGGCATATGAGCCACATATACGACGTCGATGCGGCCCGTCCGTCCCTGGAGCAGGTTGACCGCGGCGTCCAGCGCCCTGCTGGCCGGCGCAGATCCGTCAAAGCCGACTACCAGGCGCAAGTCCGTGGCCGGCGGCGTTACGGTGGTCACCGAGGGAGGATATCGCCTGGGCCCGGGGCGGCGCTGGCCGTCAGCGGGACGACGTGGCCGCCGGTTCGCGGGCCTGGCGCACGACCGGCGAGCAGCTGCACAGGGCCACGGGAATCGCGTCGAACGCCAGTTCCCGTACAGCGTCACGGTTCACTGCGGCGAGCGGCGCTGCGGCGGGGTGCGCGGCGGCGAGGTGCGCTGCTGCCGGCTGAGCCGACGCGGGAACGGCCGCCGCCGGGGTGGCGGCGGCCTTCCTGAGCTCGTCAAGCCTGTGCTTGGACGGCAGCAGCACGATCGCCAGGATGCAGCCGAGTCCGAGCAGCGCCGCCGACACGGTGAACGCCATGGTGTAGCCGTGGGTGGCCGCGATCGCCGGCGCCAGCGGGCTGGCGTGGTGGGCGACCAGGTAGCCGGCCGCCGCGGTCAGCGCGACCGTGCTGAGGGCGGACGTCCCGATCGAGCCACCGACCTGCTGCATGGTGTTGACCAGGGCGGAGGCCACGCCCGAGTCGGCACGGGCGACTCCGGTGGTGGCGGTGTTGATGGCCGGGGCGAAGATCATGCCGAAGCCCAGGCCCAGGACCACCAGCGCGGGCAGTACCGCGGTCGCATAGCTGGAGGTCGCGGTGATCTGGGTCAGGATCGCCATCCCGCCCGCGCCCAGCATCATGCCGGTCGCGATCAGGACGCGCGGCCCGAACCGGCCCAGGAACACGATGCTGGACAGGTTCGAGTTGATCAGGATGCAGCCGATCATCGGCAGGAACAGCAGCCCGGTGGCCAGCGGCCGGTATCCCCTGACCTCCTGCAGGTAGTACGTGAGGAACAAGAACGTACCGAAGATCGCGATGCCCGATATGCCGACGGAGACGTACGAGCCGCCCCGGGTCCGGTCGGCGATCACCCGCAGCGGCAGCAGCGGGTGAGCGGATCGCCGCTCGGTGGCCACGAACCCGGCGAGCAGCACCAGGCCCAGGACCAGCGAGCCGACGGTCAGGGCGGACGTCCAGCCTCCGGTTTCAGCGTGGGAGAAGCCGAAGACGATCAGGAACAGGCCGGCCCCGGCCAGCACGCTGCCGGGCCAGTCCATGCGCGGCCGGACGGCCGGGCGGCTGGTGTGAATCCAGGCCAGGGCGCCGGACACGGCGATCGCCGCGAACACCAGGTTGACGTACAGGCACCAGCGCCACGAAACGTACTGCGTCAGCAGCCCGCCCAGGATCAGGCCGATCCCGCCGCCGCCCGCGGCGACCGAGCCGAACACGCCGAACGCCCGGCCCCGCTCGCGCGGATCCCGGAAGGTGCTGACCAGGGTGCCCAGGGCGGACGGCGCGAGGACGGCGCCGAACGCGCCCTGCAGCGCCCTGGCCACGACCAGCATGCTGAACGAGCCGGCGGCGCCGCCGATGGCCGAGGCGAGGGCGAATCCGACCAGGCCGGTGATGAACACCCGCTTGCGGCTGAACATGTCGCCGAGCCTGCCGCCCACCAGCAGCAGGCTGCCGAAGGCCAGGGCATAGGCCGTCACCACCCACTGCCGGTCGCTGTTCGGGAACCCCAGCGCGCGCTGGGCGGACGGCAGCGCGATGTTCACAATCGTGGCATCCAGGACCACCATCAGCTGGGCGATGGCCACGATGACCAGGACCAGCCAGCGCCGGTCAGCGGGCATTGCCTGGCGCTCTTGCGTGGCAGAAGACGTTACAGATGACATTCAGGTCCATACCCCCCCGCAGGCCCGGTGGCGACGAGCAACGTCTTGCCAGGTACGGATTGCTCCCGGAACCGGGGCACGTCCGTCCAGCAGGACTGCTGGAATAACGGCCCCCGCGCGATAGCACCCATCAGGCACGATAAACACACAACGAACGTGGCGTCCACCTCTGGGCTCCCGGTTTCGGACGCTCCCGGCTGTCTGGGAAGCCGGATCGCGGCTGGCCGCTGCGCCGCCCCTGTTCCGCCCTCGGCGCAGCGAAGGATCTGTGGCGGTTCCGGCGTATCCGGCACGGCGCCAGCTACCAGCCCCCCGTCTGCGACGTGACGTTGGTCAACTGCCCTCAACGTGACGCTGGTCAACTGGCCCCAAAACGACTACTGGCTGGCGCCCATCACCGGTGTGCCCGCTGACGTCCGCGAGCAGCGCCTCGGGGACGCCAGGGAACTCACCCGCTGCTCATCTGCTCGCTCCCCGCGCCGAGCCCACGGCGTTCCTGGCCGGCTCGCGCAAGCTGCAGCTGGCGACGATCAATCGGGACGGGACGCCGCACCTGGTCACGATGCACTACGTCATGCTCGACGAGCGGATCACGTTCTGGACCTACCGGTTCTCGCAGAAGGCGCGCAACCTGGCCCGCGACCCGCGGGTCACCTGTCTGGTCGGGACCGGCAACGAGTATTTCGACCTGCGCGGCGTCCAGGTGCAGGTGTGGCTAGGACCATCGAGGACCCGGCGAGGTGCTCCGGATCGGGCGCCGTATCGCCGCGGTCACGGCCGGTCAGCACGAGGGCCTGCCCGGCGGCTACCTCGAGCGCACCGCGCGCAAGCGCCTGGGCTACGTTGTCGAGCCGGCCCGCATCGTCTCCTGGGACCACGGCAAGTTGCTGCCTCAGCCCGGCGGCTGACACGGCTACCCGGCGATCCGGTACTCCTCGAGCAGCCGGCGCCCCACGATCATCTTCTGGATTTCTGCGGTCCCCTCCCCGATCAGCAGCATCGGCGCCTCCCGGTACAGGCGCTCGATCTCGTACTCCTTGGAGAAGCCGTAGCCGCCATGGATGCGGAACGAGTCCTGCACGACCTCCACGCAGTACTCGGAGGCAAGGTACTTGGCCATGCCGGCCTCGAGGTCGTTCCGGCTGCCGGAGTCCTTCCTGCGGGCTGCCATCACCATCATCTGGTGGGCGGCCTCGACCTTGGTGGCCATCTCGGCCAGCTTGAACTGGATGGCCTGGTGCTGGGCGATCGGCTTGCCGAACGTGTGCCGCCGCTGCGCGTACTCAACGCCCAGCTCGAAGGCGCGCAGCGCGACTCCGCAGCCGCGGGCGGCGACATTGACCCGGCCGACCTCGACTCCGTCCATCATCTGATAGAACCCCCGGCCGGTGACGCCGCCCAGCACCCGGTCGGCGGGGATGTGGACGTCGGCCAGGATCAGCTCGGTGGTGTCGACTCCCTTGTAACCCATTTTCTCGATCTTCCCGGGCACGGTCAGCCCGGGCACCGCGGGGTTGGCGCCGAAACCCGGCTCCTTTTCGATCAGGAAGGTGGTCAGGTTGCGGTGCGGCGCGGTGTGGCCCTCGTCGGTCCGGGCGAGCAGTGCCACCAGCGTGGCGGTGGCGCCGTTGGTGAGCCACATCTTCTGGCCATTGATCACGTAGCCTCCCCCGCCGGCCTCCCCGTCCCCCGACACTCGCACCGCCCTGGTCCGGATCGCCGCGACGTCCGAGCCCAGGCCCGGCTCGGACATGGAGAAGGCCCCGCGCACCTCGCCGGCCGCCATCTGGGGCAGGAAGTAGTCCTTCTGCTCCTGGGTGCCGTGCTGGGCGATCATGTGGGCCACGATGAAGTGGGTGTTGATGATGCCCGACACCGACATCCAGCCGCGGGCGATCTCTTCGACCACCAGCGCGTAGGTGAGCAGCGACTCCCCTAGGCCGCCGTACTCCTCGGGGATGGTCAGCCCGAACAGGCCGAGTTGCTTCATGCCGTCGACGATCTTCTCGGGGTACTCATCGGCGTGCTCGAGCTCGGTGGCGACCGGGATGATCTCCTTCTCGACGAAGTCGTGCACCGTGGCCATGATGTCCCGCTGCACCTCGGTCAGGCCGTCGGTCTGGGCCAGGCGTCCCATGGCGATCACCCTTCCGGTTCGGGGCGGCCGGGCTGCTCCCCGCCGCGCTCTTTGATGTAGGCCTCGGTCGGCACCATCACCTTCCGGCGGAAGACGCACACCAGGGTGCCGTCCTGCTTGTAGCCGCGGGTCTCGACGTGCACGATGCCCCGGTCGTTCTTTGACGCCGAGGCCCGCTTGTCGAGCACGGTGGTCTCGCCGTAGATGGTGTCGCCGTGGAAGGTCGGCGCCACGTGCCGCAGCGACTCGACCTCCAGGTTGGCGATGGCCTTGCCGGACACGTCCGGCACGGACATGCCGAGCAGCAGCGAATAGATGTAGTTGCCCACCACCACGTTCCGGCCGAAATCGGTGGTCTGTTCCGCGTAGTTCGCGTCCAGGTGCAGCGGGTGGTGGTTCATGGTGAGCAGGCAGAACAGGTGGTCGTCGTACTCGGTCACCGTCTTGCCCGGCCAGTGCCGGTAGACCGCGCCGACCTCGAACTCCTCGTAGGTCCGTCCGAACTGCATGGCCGTGTCCTTCGTTGTCAGGTGATCCTCAGGCGGGCGGCTCGAACACCGAGGTCCGCTGCAACCCCGCCGCTCGGCCCTTGCCCGCGATAACCAGGGCCATCTTGCGCGAGGCCTCGTCGATCATCTCGTCACCCAGCATGGCCGACCCCTTGGCCCCGCCCGCCTCCGAGGTGCACCACTCGTAGGCGTCCAGGATCAGCTCCGCGTGGTCGTAGTCCTCCTGCGTGGGCGAGTAGATCTCGTTGGCGGCCGCGATCTGGTCCGGGTGCAGCACCCACTTGCCGTCGAAACCCAGGGCGGCGGATCGCTGGGCGACGCCGCGGTAACCGTCGGCGTTGCGGATCTGCAGGTAGGGCCCGTCGATGGCCTGCAGGTCGTGGCTGCGGGCGGCCATCAGGATGCGCATCAGGATGTAGTGGTAGGCGTCGGCCGGGTAGCCGGGCGGCTGCTCGCCGACCACCAGCGACTTCATGTTGATCGAGGCCATGAAGTCGGCCGGTCCGAAGATGATGGTCTCGATCCGCGGCGAGGCGGCGGCGATCGCGTCGACGTTCACCAGGCCCCTGGCGTTTTCGATCTGGGCTTCAATGCCGATCCGGCCGACCTGCAGGCCCATCGTCTTCTCGATCTGGGTGAGCAGCGTATCCAGCATGGTGACCTGGCCGGCGTCCTGCACCTTCGGCAGCATCACGCAGTCCAGGTTGGCCCCTGCCCCCTCGACCACCGTGATCACGTCCCGGTAGGTCCAGTGGGTCGTCCAGTCGTTGACCCGGACGACGCGGATCTTGCCGCCCCAGTCGCCGTTGTTCAGCGCGTCGGCGACGAGCTGCCGCGCGCTCTCCTTGACCAGCGGAGCGCAGGCGTCCTCGAGGTCCAGGAACACCTCGTCAGCGGGCAGGCCCTGGGCTTTCTCAAGGAACCGGGGGCTGCTGCCGGGGACGGCCAGGCAGGAACGGCGCGGGCGGAGGCGGTTCGTCGCGGCGGTGGGCGTTGTCGTGGTAGTCATCTCAGTTCGAGCCATCCTTCGGCTTGAGGTGGTGGGCGAGCCGGATCTCGCCGACGATGCGGCCGATGATGGTGGTGATGCTGAAGTCCCTGGGGGTGAAGACGGCCGCTACTCCTTCGGCGCGCAGGGCTTCGGCGTCGGCCGCCGGGATGATCCCGCCGACCACCACCGGGAGGTCTCCCGCCCCGGCCTGGCGCAGCAGGCGCAGTACCTCGGGCACTAGCTCGCCGTGCGCGCCGGAGAGGATCGACAGTCCTACGCAGTGCACGTCCTCGGCCACCGCGGTGGCCGCGATCTGCGCGGGAGTGAGGCGGATGCCCTGGTAGATCACTTCGAACCCGGCGTCGCGGGCTCGCAGCGCGATCTGCTCGGCCCCGTTGGAGTGCCCGTCCATGCCGGGTTTGCCCACCAGGAGCCGCAGCCGGCCGACCCCGAGCTCCTCGGCGGTGGCGGCGGCCGCCGCACGGACGGCGGCCAGCTCCGCGCCCGGCTCGCCGGCGGCCACCGCCACCGGGGCCCCGCCGATGCCGGTCGGGGCCCGGTACTCGCCGAAGACGTCCCGCAGCGCGAAGGACCACTCGCCGGTGGTCACTCCCGCCCGGGCGCAAGCCAAGCTGGCCGGCATCAGGTTGACGCCGTCCCGCGCGGCGTCGGCCCTGAGCCGGGCGAGCGCGGCGAGCACGGCGGTCTCGTCGCGCTGCTCCCGCCAGCGCGCCAGCCGGCCGAGTATCTCCCGTTCGGCGGCCGGGTCGACCCGCTGCACCGCGGCCCCGAGGTCGACGGTGAGCGGGCTGGGTTCGGTGGCCGTGAAGCAATTGACGCCGACGATCTTGTCCTCGCCGCACTCGATGCGAGCCCGCCGGGCCGCGAGCGAGGCGACCAGCTCGGCCTTGAGGTAGCCGGATTCCACCGCCGGGATCACCCCGCCCATGGCCAGCACCTTGGCGATCTCCGCCTCGGCGCCCGCCACCAGCTCCGCGGTCTTGGCCTCTACCACCGGTGAGCCGCTGAACAGGTCGCCGTACTCCAGCAGGTCCGACTCGAAGGCCAGCACCTGCTGGATGCGCAGGCTCCACTGCTGGTCCCAGGGCCTCGGCAGGCCCAGCGCCTCGTTCCACGCCGGCAGCTGCACGGCGCGGGCCCGGGCATCCTTCGACAGCGTGGCGGCCAGCATCTCCAGGACGATCCGCTGGACGTTGTTCTCCGGCTGCTCTTCGGTCAGGCCCAGCGAGTTGACCTGCACGCCGTAGCGGAACCGGCGGCAGCCGGGGTCGGCGATACCGTACCGCTCCCGGGTTATCTTGTCCCAGAGCTGGGCGAAGGCCCGCATCTTACACATCTCCTCGACGAAGCGGATGCCCGCGTTGACGAAGAAGGAGATCCGCGCGACGACGTCGGCCATCCGCTCGGGCGGAACCTGCCCGCAGGCGCGGACGGCGTCCAGGACGCAGATCGCGGTGCACATCGTGAACGCGATCTCCTGCACCGGAGTGGCTCCGGCCTCCTGGAGGTGGTAGCTGCAGACGTTGATCGGATTCCACCTGGGCAGGTGGCTGACCGTGTACGCGATCAGGTCGGTGGTGAGGCGCATCGACGGCCCGGGCGGGAAAACGTAGGTACCGCGGGAAAGGTACTCCTTGACGATGTCGTTCTGGGTGGTGCCGGTGAGCTTGGCGATGTCGGCGCCCTGCTCCTCGGCGACGACCTGGTAGAGCGCCACCAGCCACATCGCGGTGGCGTTGATCGTCATCGAGGTGTTGGTCTGCTCCAGCGGGATGCCGTCGAAGAGGGCGCGCATGTCGCCCAGGTGCCCGACCGGGACGCCGACCCGGCCGACCTCGCCGCGGGCCAGGGGGTGATCGGCGTCGTATCCGGTCTGGGTGGGCAGGTCGAACGCGACGGACAGGCCGGTCTGGCCCTTCGCCAGGTTGCGGCGGTACAGCGCGTTGGATTCCGTCGCGGACGTGTGCCCCGCATAGGTCCGCAGCAGCCAGGGACGGTCCCTGGCGGGCCGCCCGCTCGGCTCAGTCATGGCCCCCGCCGCTCTCAGACCTTCCGGAAACGGTTGATCTCGGTCAGGTGCTTCGCGCGCAGCGCGGGGTCGCGTACGCCGAGGCCCTCCTCCGGGGCCAGGCAGAGCACCGCCACCTTGCCGTGGTGCAGGTTGTGGTGGACGTCCCAGGCGGCCTGGCCGGTCTGCTCCAGCGGGTAGACCTTGGACATGGTCGGGTGGATCATGCCCTTGGAGATCAAGCGGTTGGCTTGCCACGCCTCACGATAGTTCGCGAAATGCGAGCCGATGATGCGCTTGAGGCTCATCCACAGGTAACGGTTGTCGTACTCGTGCATGTACCCCGACGTCGAAGCGCAGGTCACGATGGTGCCGCCGCGGCGAGTCACGTACACCGAGGCACCGAAGGTCTCCCGGCCGGGGTGCTCGAAGACGATGTCCACGTCCTCGCCGCCGGTCAGGTCGCGGATCCTGGCGCCGAAACGCTTCCATTCCCCCGGGTCCTGGGTGGTGTCGTCCTTCCAGAACTGGTAGCCCTCGGCCTTGCGGTCAATGACCAGCTCGGCGCCCAGCGACCGGCAGAGGTCGGCCTTGGCCGCGCTGGATACGACACAGATCGGGATCGCCCCGCCGGCCAGGGCGTACTGGGTGGCGTAGGCACCGAGGCCGCCGCTGGCCCCCCATACGAGCACGTTGTCGCCCTGCTTCATGCGGGCGCCGTTGTCCGAGACCAGCTGCCGGAAGGCGGTGGAGTTCACCAAGCCTGGCGTGGCGGCCTCCTCCCACGTCAGGTGCTTGGGCTTGGGCATCAGCTGGTTCGTCTTGACCAGGGCCAGCTCGGCCAGGCCGCCGAAGTTGGTCTCGTAGCCCCAGATGCGCTGCTCCGGGTCGAGCATCGTGTCGTTGTGGCCGTCCGCGCTCTCCAGTTCGACCGACAGGCAGTGCGCGACGACTTCCTCGCCGGGCTTCCAGATTCTCACGCCGGGACCGGTTCGCAGCACCACGCCAGCGAGATCCGAGCCCACCACGTGATAGGGCAGGTCGTGCCGCGCGGTGAGCTGTGAGAGCCTTCCGTAGCGGCGCAGGAAAGCGAAGGTGGAAACCGGCGAGAAGACGGAACTCCACACGGTGTTGTAGTTGACCGCGCTGGCCATGACGGCGATGAGGGCTTCACCCCAGGCGAGCTCGGGAACCGGCACCTCTTCTATGTGCAGGGACTTGCGCGGGTCCCGGTCACGGACGTCGATTCCGTCGAACATGTGCTCGTCATCGCGGTGCAAGGTGACGGCACGGTAGGACTCCGGCAGGGGCAGGGCGGCCAGGTCCGCGGACAGGGCGTTCGGGTCGAGCACGGCTTCGAGGATCTTTTTCATGGCTGTCTCCCTGGGCGTCCCGCGCGAGCAGACCTCCAGCCTCGGTGCCGCGAGCGGCAGGTCATAGGGACTTTCGTCATCTGCGTCAGGGGCGGCGGACCCGTCCCGGCCGTTTTCCACGGCCTGGCGGATGAAACAGCCGGTCAGGACCGGGGCGCCCGGACGCCGTCGCGGCGGCCAGCAGCATGCGGCGGTATCGGCAGATCACAACGGATCGGAGCGGATCGGAGCGGATCGGAGCGCTTGATGCTGGAAGACCATGCCACGGTGCTGGGCGGCGGGGGCGTCGCGGGCATCGCGTGGATGACCAGCCTGCCGCCCGGTCTCGCCGAGGCCGGCCAGGACGTGACCGGGGAGGACCTGATCACCGGCACGTCGGCCGGGGCCACCATCGCAGCCCAGGTCGGCAGCGGGCTCCCGCTGGACGAACCGTTCGCCCGGCAGACCGATCCGGCCCTGCGGTGCCGGGGAGATAACGGTCGAGCTGGACCTGGACAAGGAGGCGGCCGACCCGCCTGCCCAGGTCTGCCCCGCCGCGCTCAACCCGGTCATCCATTCCTGCCGCCGCCTTCTGGTTAGCCCGCCCGGTCCCAGGAGATCAGCCGCGCAGCCCCGCCTGGCAGGGAGCAACGCACCCGGTCAGGGGACCCTTTTGCTGCCTGCCAGAACAAACGGCGGGCCGCTTCGAGGCGGATGGCCCTGGCATGGGTGACCTTTGCCCCTGAGCCGCGAAATCAGCAGCCGGGCATGTTGTGGGTCATGGGCCAGCAGGTCCGGAATCCCGGGCTGGCCGGCTGGCCAGCGAGGGAGGTGGCGGCGATGAGGGCTGGTGTGGGCGACCGCTTGCTGCCGGATGGGGAGCCTCGCCGGACGGGCCTGATCATCGGCGTGCAGAACGCTGACGGATCGCCGCCCTACGTCGTGAAGTGGCTGACCGACGGGCACATCGCGCTCGTCTCCCCAGGGCCGGATACCAAGGTCGTGCGCGGGGCGCCCGCCGGCGCAGCCATCGCGCCGGCCGCGGCGCCTGCCTGAGCGGAACTTCCTGCCCATCTGGGCGATCCCGCGCGACAACGGCGGCTGCCCCGGCACCAGGGCAGCAACGCAACACCTGCTCCGGCACAACAAAGAACACCCGGGACTTTCAGCCGCCCGCCCGCGCCCTTCACCGGCTAACCCGCACAGCGACCCAGTATCCGCACACCGGCGGAGCATATCCGGTCATGCCGAGCTGCCTTCGCGGCGAATGGCTTCCGAATCGACAGGGATTCCTCTTCGGATCTCGCACCACGGCGCAGGTCGGCCTGGTCACGCTTCGTGATGCTCACCAGGCCTCATCACGCGACTGAAGTTCCGCCGGCCGGTTTGGCGCCGCCACCGCGATGGCCGACGGGTCTGCCGCCGCTGCGTGCAGTGAGTGTTCGCCGCTGCGTCTAGCGCTTCGGCCGGTCCGCCGGCTGGAAGGGGCGGAACGTCGCACCCTGGTCGTCAACGCACTCGGCGAGCAGCCCGAACGGCTGGCGCTGGGGCTCGTCCGCGTGGCCGTCGGCAACCAGATCGCCGACCCGCGTCGCCGAGCACGCGGGCCGCACCGGGCATGCCGCCTTGCCGGCCGGCCGCGCCACGACATGCCCGGCGTGCTGGCCAGCGGGGTGATCTTCCTGGTAAGACCCGGCCTGCAGGACAAGGCCCGGGGCTGTCTCAACACGGGGGAATCTTGGCGGCCCAGACACTGCGTTTGCATGCCGGGCATGTGGCGACAGGCCGGGGTTGAACCGACAACATCTCCGGGGCAACGGCCCGCGGCGGCACGCGGTACCGGCGTCGGAACGTCCCCGATCGTAGGCACCCGCGAGCCAAACGGTCAGCCCCGCCAACGCCGCGCCCGACAGCGCACGGGGTTCTCCGGGCCCGATAGTCCCGAGAGGGCCGACATCGTCGCGGCATTCCCCGGCCGCGTACCGGCAGCGGCGACAATTACGAGTCAGGCGCCACCGGCCCGGATCGCCGTAAGCCTCGTACAGCGACCTGGGTCCCACGGTGTGGGGACCTTCGGCAGTGTCGCGGCCGCGTTGAACCTGGCTATGTGAATTCTGGTGGATCCTTCCGTGACCGCCGTCGCACCCGGGGGGCGCGCGACGGCCGGTGCGCCTGTGAGCACGAGGCAGGGAGGCAGCGATGTCCGGCGGCAGTCTAATTGAGGACCAAACACAAACAAGTCTCCCCGCACTCGCCGAGTGGGTCGGCGATATTGCGGAACTGACCAAGCCTGACGGTGTCGTCTGGTGTGACGGCTCGGATCGGGAGTGGGAAAAGCTGACCAGCCTGCTGGTGGATAATGGGACGTTCATCCGGCTGAACCCGAAGCTGCGCCCGAACAGCTTCTGGTGCGCTTCGGACCCCGGCGATGTGGCCCGCGTGGAGGACCGCACGTTCATCTGCTCGGAGAGGGAAGATGACGCGGGCCCGACCAACAACTGGATCGCGCCGGACGAGATGCGCAAGACCTTCGCCGAGATTTTCGATGGCTGCATGCGCGGCCGCACGATGTATGTGATCCCGTTCAGTATGGGCCCGCTGGGTGGCTGCATCTCCCAGCTTGGAGTGGAGATCACCGATTCGCCCTATGTGGCCGTGTCTATGCGGATCATGACCAGGATGGGCACACCAGCGCTGCGCGAGATCGAGGCCACCGGGTCGTTTGTGCGCGCCGTCCACTCAGTCGGCGCCCCGCTGGAGCCCGGCCAGGCGGACGTGCCGTGGCCCTGCAACCCGGTCAAGTACATCTCGCACTTCCCGAAGACACGGGAGATCTGGTCCTACGGCTCCGGATACGGCGGGAACGCGCTGCTGGGCAAGAAGTGCTTCGCGCTGCGGATTGCCTCGGTGATGGCGCGGGATGAGGGCTGGCTGGCCGAGCACATGCTTATCCTCAAGATCACGCCGCCCGGCCAGGAGGCGCGTTACCTCGCGGCGGCTTTCCCGTCCGCGTGTGGCAAGACCAACCTGGCCATGTTGCAGCCCACCATCCCCGGCTGGAAGGTCGAGACCATCGGCGACGACATCGCCTGGATGCGGTTCGGCGCCGACGGCAGGCTGCATGCGATCAACCCCGAGGCCGGCTTTTTCGGCGTTGCGCCAGGTACCGGCATGAAGACCAACGCCAACGCGGTCGCGGCCATGTGGGGCAACAGCATCTTCACCAACGTCGCCTTGACCGACGACGGGGATGTGTGGTGGGAGGGACTGACCGACGAGCCGCCCGCGCACCTGACCGACTGGCGGGGCCGGGACTGGACCCCTGACTCGCCAGAGCCGGCGGCCCACCCCAACGCCCGGTTCACCACCCCGGCCAGCCAGTGCCCGATCATCGCGCCGGAGTGGGACGACCCCGCTGGGGTGCCGATTTCGGCAATCTTGTTCGGCGGGAGGCGCGCCAGCACCGTGCCGCTAGTGATCGAGTCCTTCGACTGGGAGCACGGGGTGTTCCTCGGGGCCAACGTCGCCTCTGAGAAGACCGCCGCGGCCGAGGGCAACGTGGGCGAGCTCCGGCACGACCCGTTCGCCATGCTGCCGTTCTGCGGCTACAACATGGGTGAGTACTTCGCCTACTGGCTGAAGATCGGCCAGACGGCCGACCCCGCCAAGCTGCCGCGGCTGTTCTACGTCAACTGGTTCCGCAAGGACGCCGGCGGCAAGTTCGTGTGGCCCGGCTTCGGCGAGAACATCCGCGTGCTGAAGTGGATCATTCAGCGGCTGTCCGGCGACGCTGCGGCCACGAAGACCCCGGTCGGCTACCTCCCGGCACCGGGCTCGCTCGACCTCGACGGGCTGGATGTCAGCTGGGCTGACCTAGCCCTGCTGCTCACGGTGGACACCGAGGCATGGCGGCTGGAGGCCGAGCACGTCCCCGAGTTCTTCCGCACCTTCCACCGCCACCTGCCCACCCGCCTATGGGACCTGCATCAGGACCTAGTCAGCCGTCTGGGCTGAAGTTCGCCTGCCCCGGCATGCGCTCGCGGCCCATGCCGGGCGGCCCACTTGGCGTCCAACTCGCTGGGCAAAAGGGTGCGAAAGCGGCACTACATACAGAGGTTGAAAGGCTGGGGTCTGGGTTTCACGGTGGTCCGGGTTCGAGGCTGAGCCCGGCCTGAGCGAGAAATCCGTCGATCAGGCCGGGCCGGTACTGGATACGCTTGAGCCGGTTCTTCACGATGGCGGCCAGTTGGCGCACCGTGCTGCATGAGCCTGAGGTGTCACGGCGGACTTGTCGTTGACAGGCGGGCCACACCGGGCCGCAAGACACGGCGCAGCTCATCGGCGTACCGCAGCCGGTCCTGCGGGACCAGGTAGTGAAAGCAGCCGCGGTCCAGCGCCGCGTCAAAGCAGTCCCCGTGAAACGGAAGCCGGCAGACGTCCGCGCGCGCGAACGCCGGGGATTCGATGCCTACTGCGTCGTCCGGGTTCCGGTCGCGGCGCCATATTGGCATCGCTGGGTGAGCTTGCGGATTCTCGGTCACGAGGGGCACCGCCCTCTCGCTTGCAAGGCGACACGGCCCCTGCGCTGTAACGCCTCACCCGTGCGGGGGCTCGAGCTACGGGGAAGCTGGGCCTGCTGCGTGGAGGGCATCGATGAGCGGGCACAGGTGCACAGCGTGATAACTGATCGATTCCGGCTCGATGTTCACTAGCTGCCCAGCGCCCGGCTGGCCACAGGCGGTGTCAGGGCCGGGCTGCTGTGCCAGCGTCGACCTGCCCAAGACATGCACGACCCATCCTGACCGGCTGGCCGGGTCGATCGCGTCGGCTGCGAACGCGACGACCGCGTGTTGCAGGGACCGCTGGGGGATCTGGTGATGTCCCAGGCAGGCCACGATCTTGCGCCCGTCCAGGTAGTAATGGACCGGATAGATCGCGGGCAGGGCATGGACCGACAGCGCCAGGCGGCCCACCGACGCGGTCGCCAGCAGTGCCCAGCACCGCTCCTCGGAGATGCGTTCCTCGGGCGTGCTCATGCCCATGGCCGCGAGCGTACGAGCCCCGCAGGAGCCGACGTAGTGACGCAAGTCCCCGCTCGGCAAGTCGAACGGCCCGTACGGCGGTCTTGCCGAGCCGTGTCCGGCATCAGTTCCCGCCCGCAGTGGGGCGACGGCGCCCGCGGCCACGGCGGTGGTAAGCCATCGTGGCAGCAGGCGCAGATGTTGCGCGCCTTTGCGGGTGGCCGGTGCCGCACCTGCGGCCGCCGCCTCGCCCGCGCCCGCGCGGGCTGCCGCCGTTACCGCGGGCTGGTGTCAGCCGACCGGCCGCCGGAGGCGAGCAGGACGCTGGCGGGAGGGCGGCGGACGCTGGCCGCGGTCTGGGTGACGGAGCCGAGCCGGGTTATCACCTGCGGGTAGGTACCGTCGCTGACCTGGTCGCGGATGAGCTTGCGGAGCCAGGCGAGCTCGAGCGGCTGGCTGTGCAGCGCAGCCGCGACGCCGCAGGCCGCGCTGGTCAGCAGGACCCTTTGCAGCGCCTGGCCCGCGCTCACCCAGTCACGAGGGCTGTCGTCGGCGGTGGTCAGCAGGCAGGCCACACGGGCGAAGCGGGCCGCCGCGTCCGCGTAGTCGGCGCTCAAGAGAGCTCGTCGGCGGGCGGGCAGCCGATCCATGATCAAGTCACGAAATACGGCTGCCCCCGCTTGGCTGCGTGCTTTTTCGGCCGGTGTGGCTGGGCTGGCCGGCGGGCGGGCATAACGCAGCCAGGCGGCGCTCGAGCGACTTGATGATGTACGGCCGAAGCTCAGCGGCTGAGATGATTTCGTCGACGGATCCCACTCGCATCGCGCGCTTGACGTCGTGGATGGCGTCGAACTCATCGGCGCACTCCTTGAGTTTTTCGGCCCTGACCAGTTTGGTGGTGTCGGCGAGATCCTGGCTGATCCTTGCCACGTCGGCGCCCGAGGCTGCCGCCAGTTGCTGGCGCAGCTTCGCCACCCGCGGATCCTTCTCCGCCCTCGCGTTGACCTCGCGGACGAGCACGACTCCGGCGGCGGGCGCGCCGCCGATCACCGAGGCATACGATCCGGCTACGGCGGCGACCCCTATATTGTCGTTCAGCCGTTTGGAGAACACAACGAACGCGCCCCCGTGGTAGCGGGACACCACGACGAAAACGACAGGGCCGCGGAAGTTAGTGATCGCCCGGCCGATCTCCGCCCCGTACTCGAGCTGCCACAGCCGCATGCTCTCGGGTGAGCCGTCAAAGCCGGAAAGGTTGGCGAGCACGACAACCGGGCGATTGCCGCTCGCGGCGTTAATGGCCCGCGCAATCTTGCGCGAGGATTGCGGGAACAGCGTGCCCGATGTCCATGACGGCGGCCCGTCCGCCGGCAGGAAACCGGCGCGAGGCAGCGTTCGCGATTCAAGCCCGATAAGGCAGACGGGTATTCCGCCGACACGGGCCTCCCAGACGATGCCAATCTCGGCATCGCGCCACCGCGCCCAGCGCTCGAGCGGCTCGCTGTCGGTGTCTGAGACCGCCCGCATCACCGAGCGCATGTCGAACGGCTTCTTGCGCTCGCCGTTCAGTTCGGGGGAGAAGATGTCACCGACTCGTTCGAATTCCGAGCCATCGACTTTCCGGTGCGGCGAGGCGCACACATCGCGGTCGTAGGGGTCGGTGGTGGGCGCCCGGCGTGGATGCTTCTCACCGGGGACGATGTAGGTATGGTCGTAGTGGCGCAGCAGCAGCGCGCACGCGTCGGGCAGGGTTGGCGCCCAGTACTGCGCCTGGCCGTTCGGGCCCATGATCCGCTCGAAGCCGCCGATGCCAATGTTGTCCTCCGCGGATACCCCGCCGGAAAAGTCGAGCGCGCCCTTGCCCGTCAGTACCATCGCGCTGGCGGGTGTCATGATCAGAATCCCCCGCGTGTGCATGAGCATGGTGGCCTCGGCGTCCCAGTACGGCTGGGCGCCGACGTTGATCCCGGTGACGATGATGTTGACCTCGCCCCCTGCCTGGGTAAAGTTGACCAGGTCACGCAACACCGCGGCGATCCAGTCCATGTTCTCGGTACCGCTGTCCCACGCGATGCGGGCACCTGAGGAGAGCGCGAACCATTCGAGCGGGACCCGCATGGTGGCCGCGAGATCTATCGCGCCGATGATGCGCCGGCACTCCTTCTCGGTGAGGTTGCCGAGGCCCAACGTGGGGTCACCGACTATGACCACCCGGCGCATGCCCTCTGGGACCAGCTCGGTGTAGTTGGTGATCAACCCTGCGACGACGCCTGATGTGTTGCGGCCGTACGGCCGGTTCACAGGCATGAGCCGGTCGCCGGTGTCGTCGAGGTCATGCTCGATGAAATCGCCCGGCGGGAGGTCCGCCTCGGCGCCCACTGGCGGTGTGAGCATGCGGATGAGCTCGTACGGATACGGCGCGCCGATTCGCTGGGCTCGCAGCAGCTTCTGTTTGTACTCGGTCAGCGGCCGGATGGGCTGGTCAGACGGTGGCCGTACCCGCACGGTGACCGCCCGGTCGGCCACATTCTCGATATCGAGCACTGCGGCGCGGATTTCGCCGGTCGCCGCGTCCTGCGTCCGGATTCGCACCGATACCTTCTCCAGGTCAAGGCCGGCCGCCATCGGTGCCAGCTTGTGGGCGAGCCTGCGCCAGGTCCCGGTGGGGATGTCCCAGATCGGCCGGACGTAGAGCACTACCCGGTTACTCATTGGCCGTTGCTTCGGCGGCCGGCCGCCGAGTGCGTGGCGGATGTCAGCAAGGGATTGCGCTAGCTGGTTCTCCAGCAGCGGGTAGCCGATGACCCGGCCTTCGGAGTTGCGGGCGGGGGTGAGGTCTCGGACCTCCGCGAGTGCGATCAGGCGCTCGTCCTTGGCATTCTCGTGCGCGACCGCATGGAACAGGTAGATGTCCTCGGCGCTTGGCAGCCGTTCCAGCTTGAAGTTGGACAGCCGCCACAGGTTGAGACGCTCTGCGATCATCGGATGCAGGTTGCGGTATAGCGGGTCTTCGGAGAAGCCCGCTTCCGACCTGGTGTATGAGAAGTGCTGTGTGCGCAGGTGCTCCTCGGCGTGCTCCGCATCAGCGGCCTCACTGGTGACGGTGATGTCGAAGCGAAACAGGGGGCGGCCGAAGTCGGCCTGTGCGAGCAGTCCCGCGATCTCGGCGGCCAGCGCGTCGCCGGGGATGCTTGGGCTGGTTCGCCAGGACTCGACATCCACGACAATCCGCTGATCGGCGGGGATCTCCCGGAGATGGGCCCGCAGTTCACCCGCGAATGCGGGCAGTTCCTCAAGCGGCACGTAGGTGCTGACCAGACAGTCTTCGCCGTCGCCGCCGTCCGCGTCGGGAGCGCGGTCAGCGCGGTAGGGGCTATTGAAACCTTCGAGGCCCTGGCTGAAGCGCGCCAGGCAGGTCAGGTACCGGCCGAAGGTCTCACACCGCAGGCTCGTCAGATTCCGGATCCGGTAGAACCGGCGCGCGCGGACCTCAAGCAGCCGCCCCCTGGTCGCCACGTCTGCGACGCGGTAACGATCTCGCAGCACCGCGCGCATGGGCTGCGGGCACCAGACAAGCCGGGCGGTCAGCTCCGTGAGCCGCTCCCCGGATGGCTCGGCGGCAAGCTCGTCGAGGTAGTCATCCATCTGCGCGTACATCTGGTCATGCGCCTGCTTGATCAACGGCGCGTCCACATAACCGAAGCGGACCTCCGCGGCCAGATCGCACACCTCTTGCTGGCGGCCACGCGCCGCTGCGATGAGCCGATCCAAGATCTCAAGCCGGTCGTCGGTCATCGCGCTGGCCATATGTTCTCGCTGCCGCCGCCATCGGTCGAGTATCGACATGATGACGGGGGCGACGGTCTTCAGCCGTCCGAGCGACCGGTACATGCGCAGCATCGCCTGCTCGAGCTCGGGCGTGCGATCCGTCGATATGACACCGTATCGCGCGAGCGCTTTCCGCAGTTCGGCGGCGAAATGGTCGGGCACTCCGCTGCGCTCCAGGTCGAGGAAGGCCAGGTAGGTGAAGAAGTACTCCTGGTCGCTGCGGGAATGCTCATCCTCGGGGTCATGCGGCTCGCGCCGCGACAGCTCGGTGATGTCGGCGAAGAGCTCCAGCAGGTCCTGCTCCTCCCGCAGCCGATCCGGGTCGGCAGGCTCCGCCGTGTCCAGCAGCGATTCCTGGCGCCTGCTCAGCGCGCGGGCCGTGGCCTCGTCGAGGTCGTAGCCCAGCAGGTAGGCACGCAGGGTAGCCCGGGACGCCCGGCCCGTGCGGACGTGATCCGCGCTTTCATCGCGGGCTCCGGCACCCGCCAGGCCGGACAGGTCGACGCGGGGTATGGCGGACGTGCTTTCCAGCTCCTCGGCCGCCTGCAGCTGCACCACCGGCGCGCCCGCCTCCACCTGGGTGTTGAGGTCGGCGGTCACCGCCCGCACGGTTCCCGCGTACGGAGCGGTGATCGTCGTCTCCATCTTCATGCTCTCCACCACGACGAGCGGATCACCGGCCCGAACCGTGTCGCCTGGCGCGACGCGCACGCCGACGACGAACGCCGGCGCCGTCGTGCGGACCAGGCCGCCGTCGTCGCGGTAGACCGTGTGCCGAACGCCGTCCACTTCGATCACCAGCCGAGGACCCTGCGCGTCCGCGACGACACGGTAACGCCGTCCGCCGCAGGTGACGGCCCGCTCATACTGCCCGAGATGCTGCACGCTCACATCGACGAGACCCTGGCCGGTGTCGATGCGATAGTCACCGGGGCCGAGGCAGTAGGCATGCAGCCGGAGGGAATTGCCACCGAGGCGCAAGTCCATCCGGTGACCGACGGTGTCAGGCAGTTCCGGGCGGCCACGGGCGGCTGCCGCGTAGAAGTTCGCCTGCACGGCGGCCTGGTCGGCGTCTGCTGCCTCGATAGCCGCCGTGAGCAGGGCCACCGGGTGACGTGCTGGCAGCAGGTCCCCGGCCGCCGTCAGCCGGTCGAGCCACTGGTTGTCATATCTGCCCTCGGCCAGCTCGGGGCGACTGGTCAGGGCGAGCAGGAACGCCTTGTTGGTCGTGCCGCCGGCGACGACCACGAGCGACTGGGCCAGCCCGCGATGCAGGCGGCTGAGCGCCTCGTCCCTGTCACGACCCCAGGCAATGAGTTTGGCAATCATCGAGTCGAACTCGGGGCTGATCATGTCGCCTTCCGTCACACCGGTGTCGACCCGCATCCCCGTGCCTGTCGGCAGCCGCAGCGCGGACACCCGGCCCGGTGCCGGAGCGAAGTCATGCTCCGGATCCTCGGCATTGAGCCGTGCCTCGATTGCGTACCCGTAGGGGGCGGGCGGGGTACCCACAAGCGGTTCGCTGCGCGCGACTTGCAGTTGTAGCTTGACCAGATCGAGCCCGGTGGTCAGTTCCGTGACCGGGTGCTCGACCTGCAGCCGGGTGTTGACCTCAATGAACATGAGCTGCCTGGTGGCCGGGTCGAGCAGGAACTCGACCGTACCGGCACCGCGGTAGCCGGCGGCAGCGCACAGCCGCACCGCGGCGTCGCGCACTGCCTGCTCGGCCGCCTCGTCGAGCAGCGTGCATCCGGACTCCTCGATCACCTTTTGGTTGCGCCGCTGGATGCTGCAGTCCCGGATGCCAACGGCCCAGACCGCGCCGAACGCGTCGGCGATCACCTGGACCTCCACGTGGCGCGCCGCCGCGAGCCTGCGCTCGATGAACAGGGTCGGGTCACCGAAGGCGTGCCGCGCCTCCGACTGGGCGGACGTGAACGCCGCGGACATGCCGCTCGCTGTTTCCACCAGCCTGATGCCGCGGCCGCCACCGCCCGCTGCGGCCTTGACAAGCACCGGGTAACCGAGCAGGTCGGCCGCGATCATCGCGCTTCCCGCATCGTGCACAGGGCCACCGCTCCAAGGCACGACGGGAACGCCGGCCTCCTCGGCGAGCCGCTTGGCCTTGATCTTGTCACCGAGCAGCCTGATGACCCCGCTGGGCGGTCCGATGAAGGTGATGCCAGCGCGCTCACAGCGCTCGGCGAAGTCGGCCGACTCGGCGACAAAGCCCCAGCCGACCCAGACCGCATCCGCCCCGGCATGCGCGAGCGCCGCCATCACCCGGTCCAGGTCCAGGTAACTGCTCTGGCGGTTGCCGTCAGCGTCCACGAACGTGGCAGCTCCAAGCGACACCGCCTCGGATGCCTCACGGACGAACCACGACGACGCGTCAGGCTCGGTGTGCACCGCGATTGTCGTGATCGGCTCGGCCGAGTTGAGGTTGACCTCGGCGACCGCGGACAGGCAACGCATCGCGGCTTCGCCCCGGTTGACCACCGCCAAGCGGTGAATGGTTGTCACCTTAGGCTCCTCAGAGGTACCAGTTGCCACATCGGCCGGTCACTACCCGCGCATCGCGGCCCTCAGGGGCCCGAACATGTCATCGGGCACCGGACCCGCCTGCACCGTACGGTAACCGTCCATGCGGACAAGAACATCGCCGCTGGAGTCGACCACACGGCAGTTGAAACCACCCTCTTTCGCCGGATGTACGACCGCGAACAGCGGCACCCCGGGCTGTGGCCTGCCCACCGTGACGACCAGGTCGACGCGGGCCGGCAGCGGCATCTGCCCGGTCTCCCCTATCTCCCACAACCCGGCGGTCTGGAAGCAGAGCTCGGCAAGCCGCGGGCGCGTCGCGGTGGGATCGTCCTCCGGCACGTGCCCGGCAGGCAGGTCTCTCGCGAACCTGCCGACCGCGCCGCCGTCGTATCGCCAGCCTTCTTCCAGTACCTGATACGCGGGCCCATGGAAGTACACGCGGTAGATGTCGTCGTGCCCAACGGTCACGCTCGGGGGCTTCGTTGGCGTCTCACCACGCTCGCGCGCGGGCGGCTCGGCGGCGAGGCGCGCGCTGCCGGTGAAGTGCGTCGTCCACCTCGGAGTGTCCTCACCCTTGAGCGTACGCGCGGCACGCAGCTCGCAGTCGGCAACCAGATCGTCTCCGTCGGGCCGGACCACAGCCCGCAAAGTCAGCGTGCGGGGCTCGTCACGGTAGAACTTCACCGGCGATTGGTACTGCATCTGCTCAACGGCGGCGACATGCATGCCGGGAGCAACGAGGCTGGCAAGGGCCGCGAACGCCTCGATCCCCATCACCCCCGGCAGGACGGGGGTCCCGTCGATCCGGTGGTCGTGGAGGAACGGCTGCTCCACCGGGTGCAATGTGGTCTCCACGGTGAGCCCGGAGTATGGGCCCATGCCGGTGACCTGCCCGATCATCGGGCCGCTCCGGCTCGTGTCGACCGCGGTGGTGTCGAGACCGCCCGCCGCTGGCTCAGCGACGAGCACGCCGAGAGAGCCCGCGACGACAATCTCGCCGCGCACCGGGCCGGCCGTCAGCTCGCGCCTGATCCAGCAGATTCCCGCTTCCGGAGGCAGCATCTCTATGCCGGCCATCTCCATCACCTTGGGGATGGAGCCGCGGGTCGCCATGCCAAGACCGCCCCACGCGGTCCAGTCGAGCGCCAGGCCGCGGGTGCCGGGCCTGGTGCGGCGGAAGCTCGACGTGGTCTTGCACAGCAGATCGTTGGCCGCGCTGTAGTCGGTCTGGCCAGCGTTGCCGAACCGGCCGGCCACCGAGCTGAAGACCACCGTCGCGCCGATCGGCATGCCGGCCGCACCGTGCAAGAGGTTGAACCAGCCGTCACACTTCACGTCGAAGACCAGGTTGAACTCTTGTTGCTCCTTGTCGGCTATCGCGTGGCTGATCTCCAGCCCTGCCGCGTGCACAAGCACGTCGATGCGGCCGTGCCGGCTGCGGATCTGCGCCATCACCGCGGCTACCGCAGCCGGATCGGTTAGGTCGACCTCGTGGTAGAACACCTCGCCGCCTGCCTCACGCACCGACTCGATCGCGATCAGCGCGCAGTACAGCCGTTCGTATTTGCCGAGCTCGCGCTCGATCAGCACCGGTGTCGCCCGCTTGCCTGACGCTGCGATGCGCTCGGCGATGATTTTCTTGAGCCCCTCGCGGTCGGTCTGGTACATCGCCAGGTCCGCGTCGCCGGCATCTGGCTCCGGGGTCAGGTCGAGCAGGTGGAAGATGCCGCCACCGCTGCCGGTGGCCAGGTCCGCGACAATGGCCGACACGATCGCGCCCGCGGCGCCCGTGACCACGAACACCGTTTCCCTGCCGAGCGGCATGCCGTCGCCGCCCGCGGTGACCGGGACCTCGCGAAGGCCCACAGTCCAGCGGCGGCCGCCCGCACGGCCGATCTCGACCGCGCCCGGGTCGCAAAGGGTCTCCTCCAGGAGGGCGTCGGCGAGTTCCGCGGTCTTCCTGGTCGCGCCGAAGTCGACTGCCTTCGCGAGCAACTCGGGCCGCTCGCGCGCGTACGCCTTGGTGAAGCCGGTGACGGCGCCGCCGAGCGGCGCCTGGGCGCCCGCCTCGTCATATCCGTGGTAGCCGCCGAGGCGGGTCGCGGAAACGAGGAACGTGCCACTCGGCCCGAGCTGGCCGCCCGAATCCAGGTAGCGCACCGCCGCATGCAGGTTCTTCACCCGCCGGCGCAGCGCCTCCCGCCAGCTCTCCGGGTCGAGTTCGCTGATGGGCGCCTCAACGTCCAGCGCCGGCAGCCAGTACAGCCCGTGCACGGGCCCGCCTGCAACCCATTCGCTGAGCTGCGACTCCAGGTTGGACCTGGCGCAGTCGGGCCGTAGGACGAGCACGGTAACGCCGAGCGCGCTGAGCCGCTTGGCGAGCCTGGTGCCGACGCCACCCTCGTCCGCCATCACGACGACGCGCTTGGTGCCGTCGAGGGTCACGCCGGTCGGCTGACACCACGCGGCAGGTGGCCGCAGCACGGGACCAGGGATCCGGCGCGGCAGCCGTTCGGCTGCTGCGAGGTCACCGGTGAACGCGGGGACCGCGTGGGCGGCGGCGGGTGCCGCGGCGGCCTCGGGTGCCCCGGCGCCCGGCTGAGCCGACGCCTCCGCGGCGGCGCCGACGCCCCGGTCGCGGGCGAAGCGGATGACGTGGGCGAGGGTCGGGAAGTCGCGCAGC
>JASHPR010000720.1 GCA_030038015.1 Streptosporangiaceae bacterium | reverse complement strand
AGGCCGGCCAGCCGCCGGCGGTGCCGGACGCAGGACAGCCGCGGGAGGCGCCGGACGCAGGACAGCCGCGGGAGGCACCGGACGCAGGACAGCCAACGGCGGGGCGCTGCCGGCGGCGCGCACCGGTCAGTCGGCGGCCGGCGGCTCCTCGGCCGGGGCAGTGCCGGTGCCTGCCTTGCGCGTCGAAGGGACCGACGGGAAGGTCTCCGTGCTCGCGCTGGGGTTCCAGACGTAGATCGGCCTGATGCCGGGCTGGGCGGTGCTGTCGCCGTCGGCCGGGTCGGCTCCCGCGCGCTCTTTCGGGCGGTCGGCCGCACCCCAGATCGAGTCGCCTGGGCGGGCCGTGGCGGGCGGAGGTGCGGGCATCGGGATGGGCCCGCGCCTGGGCAGCGGCGGCGGGCTGCCAGCCCACGGGAGCTCGGTGTCCGGCCTGGGCGCGGGTTCCCACGGCGGCGAACCGGACACCTTGGCGGCGCGGATCGCCGCCCGCCTGACGGTCCCGAGCGGCGACCTCGCGAACTGGCCCAGGCGGCTGGCATCGTCACCCTGCGGGCTCCCGTCGGCGAACGTGCCGGCGAAGCTGCCCGTTCCGCGCGCGTAACCGGGCCCGCGACCCGCGCCCGGCTGGGCGGCCCGGTCGGCGGCCGGCGGCCTGGTGCCGCGTGCGCTCTCGGGCTCGGCGGGGACGGCGGCGAAGTACTGCAGCATCTGGTCCGAGTGCTGGCTTTCCTGGCTGGCCGCATAGGGCGTCCGCACGGCCGGCTCCGGGTGGGGGCGCGCTGCCCGCCTGGCGTGCCTGCGGCGCAGGCGCACCAGCCCGTACCCGGTGATCGGCACCAGCAGCACGGCGAGCAGGGCGGCGGAGATGAGCGCGTCCCGCTCGATCTTCGGCGCTAGGGCCTGGTCGACCAAGGGCACCGGGGGCGTCGCTGGCTGCGTCCGGGCAACCTCCCCGGCACCCGCGCGGTGCAGGGGCCCGGCGATGCTTTTCGCAGCGGCGAGGGCTCGCCCGGCGTCCGCGGTCCCGTGGCCCGACCCGTCAGTCATGCCGTTCGGGGGCCTGAACACCGTGCTGCTGGTCAGCGCCTGGGTGACCTGGGCGGGCGTGAACTCGGGGTACTGCGACTTGATCAGCGCCGCGATGCCGGTGACGATGGCGCTCGCCGCGCTGGTGCTGCTGACCGTCGTGTAGCCGGTGGGGATGGCGGCGGTCACGCCGCTCCCGGCCGCGGTCAGCGTCACGTAGGGCTGGCGGCTGGAGAACGGCGCCTTGATGAAGCTGCTGTCGAACGCGCCCACGGAGATCACCCCGGGGTAGTCGGCAGGGAAGTCCGGGTCGTCGGTTCCGGTTGCGTTGTCGCCGCCGGGCGCGACCAGCACCACGCCCCTGCTGAGCGCGTAGGCGACGGCCGACTTCTCCGCGGGGCTGCCGCCCGCGGCGGCCTGCTCGGCAGCCTCGATGGGCGTCGGCGGCGTGCCCGGCGCCGGCGCGGGGGCCGTGCTGGCCACCAGGCTGGAGGCTGACTGGCCGGGGTCCAGCGGCAGGTCGATCACCTGGGCGCCGTTGTCGACCGCGTACCTGATCCCCTGGGCGATCGCGTCGGGCAGGCCGGCGACGATCCCCGGATCGGCCAGCAGCGGGTCGCCGCCGTCCAGGGTCACCCTGACCGACAGCAGCCTGGCGGCGGGGGCCACGCCGAGGATCCCGTCGGCGTCGCCGGGGCCGTGCCCGTGGCCCACGATCAGGCTGGCCATGGCAGTCCCGTGGATCCCGAAGAACGGGCTGCCGGGCTGCTCCCCGGAGCCGGTGTAGTCCGGGCCGGTGATCACCGACCCGGCGATGTCGGCCTGGTCCGGGTCCACGCCGGTGTCCAGCAGGGCCACGGTCACGCCCGCGCCCTGGGTGGTCTGCTGCGCCTGCGTGACGTGCAGCGCTGCAAGCCACCATTCGTCCTGGCGCACCTGATCGGCGAAGGCCGGAACGCTGCCGAGCGCTGCCCATGCCACCGCCAGGCCGATGGCTGCGGCCACGATCACCGGGCGGGGGAACCTCAGCGACACGCCGTCCTTGCCTTCCGTGCGGGTACCCCGCATTCTGCCATCTTGGAGCTGATTGCGTACCGTCTGCGCAGATCCGCCGAGAACCGGCGGACCAGGAGCGTCGCGGCGGGGCCGCCAGCCGCCGAAGGCCGCGTGACCGCCCGGGGACCTCAGGAGGGATGCGCGGCGGAGAGCCGGACGTGCGCGCCGGGCGGCAGGCCGAGCTGCTGCGCGGCGTCGCCCGCGTTGACGGCCAGCGAGATCAGGCCGGCGCTGTCGGTGAACGCGACGATCTCGCCGGGCGCCGCGGCCGCGAACGTCTCCACGAACGGCACGGTGAGCTGCCGCCGCCCGGTCCGGACGACCAGCGGGGACCCGAACCCGACCCCGAGCCGCCCCACGTCGGCCGCGACGATGGACAGCTGCACGTTGCCGAACCTGTCCACCGACATGACCTCGCCCTCGGCCTCGCCGTCGCGCACCCGGCTGGTCGGTGCGGGCAGCGTCACCAGGTCGGCCAGGTCGATCTCGTCCCCGGCCAGCGACAGGTCCGTGCCCGCGGCCAGGTGCGCGGCCACCGGCATGAAGATGTCCCTGCCGTGGAACGTGGGCGACACCGGATGCAGCCACAGGTCGCCGTTGGTGAGCTGGAAGGCCTGGTCGGCGCCGCCCTTGGCGTCGATCGCCCAGGACAGCAGGCCGTTGTCAGGGCCGACCAGGATGCTGTCGCCCGCCTTGACGGCCACGCCGCGGCGGGCGGTGCCGACGCCGGGGTCGACGACGGCCACGTGCACCGCCGGCGGCAGGTACGGGATGGTCTGGGCGAGCACCGCGGCCCCGCGCCGCACGTCGCCGGGCTGCACCAGGTGGGTGATGTCGATGACCCGGGCGGCCGGCGCGATCCTGGCCGCGACGCCATGGCAAGCCGCGACGAACCCGTCCTCCAGCCCGTAATCCGTTATGAATGAAAGGGAGTCAAAGGAAGCCACGAAGGGTGAGCGTACGACGCCGGAGGCGCGCCGCATAGAGCCCGTCTACGATGGAGTTCCTTACCTGAGGTACGGGAGGCCGGATGGCTGGGCTGTCAGAGCTCGACAAGCGCATCCTGGCCTTCGAGCAGAGCTGGTGGCGGTTCCCTGGGGCCAAGGAGCGCGAGATCCTTGAAGTGTTCGGCATGCCGGTGACCCGGTACTACCAGCTGCTGAACGCGCTGATCGACCGGCCCGAGGCGAGCGAGTTCGACCCGGTGCTGGTCGCCCGCCTGCGCAGGCAGCGCAGCCGCCGGCAGGGGATCCGGTCGGCACGCCCCGAATGACGCCGGGCCTGCCCTCGCCACGCTCGGCGGCTGGCCGGGCCGGCCTCGCCGCGCTGCTCCGGGACCCCGACCGCGCGCTGGCCGCGCTGGACTTCGACGGCACACTGTCCCCGATCGTGGACGACCCGGCCGCCGCCCGCGCTCACGCGGGCGCCGTCGACGCCCTGCGCAGGCTGGCCCCCGTGCTCGGCACGGTGGCCGTGATCACCGGCCGGCCTGCGCTCGCCGCGGTCCAGCTCGGCGGCCTCGACCGGGTGCCCGGCCTCATCGTCCTCGGCCACTACGGCAGGCAGCGATGGGAGGCGGGCAGGCTCACCTCGCCGCCTGCCCCGCCCGGCGTGGCGGTGGCCAGGGAGCGGCTTCCCGCCGTCCTGGCCGAGGCCGGCGCGCCCGAGGGCACGTGGACCGAGGACAAGGGCGACGCCCTCGCCGTGCACACCCGCCGTGCCGCCGATCCCGGGGAAGCCCTTGAACGGCTCCGGGGCCCGCTGGCCGACCTTGCCGCGCGGACCGGGCTGACGGTGGAGCCGGGCAGGATGGTGATCGAGCTGCGCCCGCCCGGGTCGGACAAGGGGGAGGCGCTCAAGAGGCTGGCCAGGCAGCGGGCCGCGGCCGCCGTCATGTACTGCGGTGACGACCTGGGCGACGAGCCCGCCTTCCGCGCGGTCGCCGAACTGCGCGGCGAGGGGGTCCCCGGCCTGGCCGTCTGCAGCGGGTCCACGGAGGTCAGCGCCCTGGCCGAGCTGGCCGACCTCGTGGTCGACGGCCCGGATGGCGTCGTGGAGCTGCTCGATGCGCTGGCCGCCGCCGTCTCCCCGCCACCGCACTGACTGCCCCGCGCCCGCCCCGCGCCCGTCCGCCGACCGCGCCCGTCCGCCGACCGCACCAGCACCACATGCCACACCAGCCGCGCCGGTCCCGCCCGCTGGCCATGCCGGCCTCGGCGGTGACAGCCGCCGAGGCGCCACCGTGCTCGTCCGGCAGATGAATGTACCGTTGGTCGGGTTATAACACGCCTTTCGGTACATTCATCGGTCTCCCGGGCGGTCGAGCGCGGCGAGCTGCTCGGCGAACCAGCGGGTTGGCGGCATGGCCGAGGCGGCCCGGGCGAGCGATTCCGCCCGGCGCTTACGTTCAGGCTCCGTCATCTGCAGCGCCGCGTGCAGGGCCTCAGCGGTCCCTGACACGTCAAAGGGGTTGACGAGCAGGGCGTCCGCGCCAAGCTCGGCCGCCGCGCCCGCCTCCCGGGAGAGCACGAGCGCGCAGCCGCGGTCGGACAGGATCGGGCCCTCCTTGGCGACCAGGTTCATGCCGTCGCGGATCGGGTTGACCAGGAGGACGTCGGCCAGCCGGTACGCGGCGAGCGAGCGGGGGTAGTCGTCGTCGACCTGCAGGATCAGCGGGTTCCAGTCCTCGGTGCCGAACTCCTCGGAGATCTCCCCGGCCAGCCGCTGCACGCTGGCCGTGTACTCGCGGTACTCCGGCAGGTCGTGCCGGGACGGGTAGGCGAAGGCCACGTGCACGACCCGCCCGAGCCACTCGGGGTGCGTGGTCAGCAGCTCGCGGTACGCCGCGAGGCCGCGGACGATGTTCTTGGAGAGCTCGGTCCGGTCGATCCTGAGGATCAGCTTCCGGCCTGCGGCGGCCTCGGCCAGGGCCACGGCCCTCGCCCGCACGTCCGGCGCCGCAGCCCGGCTGACCAGGCCGCCGGCGTCGACGCCGAGCGGGTGCACGCCGATCCCCGTGACGTGGCCCTGGTAGTCCACCTGCCGCCGCTCCCGGTCCACCCGGGCGCCCTCCGGCCCGAGGACGGCCGCGCAGCAGTCGAGGAAGGCGTCGGCCCACCGCTGGCAGAGGAACCCGGCGTGGTCGGCGCCGAGCACGCCCTCAAGGACCTCGCGGCCCACCTCGTCCGGCAGCATGCGGTAGTAGGCGGGCGGGGCCCACGGGGTGTGCGCGAAGTGCGCGATCCTGACGTCCGGGCGCAGGTCGGCGAGCATTCGCGGGACCAGGCTCAGGTGGTAGTCCTGCACCACCGCCCGGATGGGCGGCCCGGCCGCCGGGCCTGCCTCCTCCGCCAGCGCCTCGGCGAACGCGCGGTTGTAGGTGCGGAACGACTCCCATTCCCGGCTGAAGGCGCTGCCGAAGTGCGGCTGGTTCGGGGTGTCGTAGAGCATGTGGTGCACGAACCACAGCGTGGAGTTGGCCACCGAGTTGTACGCGCGGTGAAAGACCGTCGGCGGGATGTCGAGCATGCGGACCCCAGAGCCGCCCGGCGTCCCGTCCAGGCCCAGGCGGCCGCCCGGGGCGCGGCGCGCCGCCGCCCGGTCGGCTTCGCCGAGCGCGGCGCAGACCCAGAGCGCGTTGGGGTGGTTGGCCACAGCGGAGAGCCCGGACACCAGGCCGCCGCCACCCCGGGTGGCCGACAGCCGCCCTTCGTCGCTGAGCCTGAACGACACCGGGCCCCGGTTGGACGCGATGAGCACCCGCCCGTCGGCCGGCCCCTCGCCACTGGCCGGTCCCGCCCCCATCGCTGCTGTGCCCATGGCCGGAGGTTATCGGGCCGGAATCCGGATGGGCTGCACCGGCCAGGCCACCGCGTGTCCCCTGGGCACGCGGCCGCGTGCCCGCCCGGCTGCCTGCGGCCCGGCCCGGGGGCACCCGATGCGGACTGCGCGGCGGATCCGGGTTACAGTTCTGTCGGACAACTTAATACCGCTCATCCAGAGGGGTGGAGGGATCGGCCCTGTGAAGCCCCGGCAACCATCACGGTGATGACGTGCCCGCGCCACGCTCGCGGGGCCCCTGCCGCTGGCAGCGCAGGCCCCCCGCCGGCACCGGCGAGGCCAGCCGTGACAGGTGCCAACTCCGGCCCGCGGTCAACCGGCCGCCGGGAAAGATGAGGAGAGAGGCCTCGCGACGTGAGTTCATCTGCACCAGCCAGCATCCCGGCATCCCGGTTCGGCCATGCCGACAGGCTCTCCTGCCGTGAGTGCGGCCAGACCTACGAGCTCGGGGCGCACCACGCCTGCGCCGAGTGTTTCGGGCCGCTGGAGGTCGGTTACGACTACCCGTCACTGAGCCGGGAGTCCATCACGGCGGGGCCGCCCAGCATCTGGCGCTACGCGAGCCTGCTGCCGGTTCCGTCGGACGTGGCCACCAGGCCGAACACCGAGCCCGGCTTCACCCGCCTGGTCCGGGCCGACCGGCTGGCGAACGCGCTCGGCATGCGCACGCTCTGGGTGAAGGATGAGCGGGCCAACCCCACGCACTCGTTCAAGGACCGGGTGGTTGCGGTCGCGCTCGCCGCCGCGCTCGAGATGGGCCACAAGGTCCTGGCCTGCCCGTCAACGGGAAACCTGGCCAATGCCGTGGCCGCGGCGGCGGCCCGGGCCGGGATCCGGTCTGTGGTGCTGATCCCGGCCGGCCTCGAGCCGCAGAAGATCATCGCCACCGCGGTGTACGGCGGCACCATGGTCCTGGTCGACGGGACCTACGACGACGTGAACCGGCTCGCCTCCGAGCTGGCCGACGACCGGGAGGACTGGGCGTTCGTCAACGTCAACGTGCGGCCCTACTACGCCGAGGGGTCGAAGACCATCGGGTTCGAGATCGCCGAGCAGCTCGGCTGGCGGCTGCCGGAGCAGATCGTCGTGCCGGTGGCGTCGGGCGCACAGCTTGTCAAGATCGACAAGGCGTTCCGCGAGCTCGCGGCGCTCGGCCTGGTCGACGACACGCCCTGCCGGGTGTTCGGTGCCCAGGCCAGCGGCTGCGCCCCGGTGGCCGCGGCGTTCCGGGCCGGGCATGACGTGGTGCAGCCGGTCAGGCCGGACACGATCGCCAGGTCGCTCGCGATCGGGAACCCGGCCGACGGCCCCTATGTCCTCGACGTGACCCGCCGCACCGGCGGGGCGGTCGCGGACGTGACCGACGACGAGATCGTGGCGGCGATCGGGCTGCTCGCCACCACCGAGGGCGTCTTCGGCGAGACCGCGGCCGGCGTCACCCTCGCCACCACGCGCAGGCTGCTGGAGACCGGGCAGCTCGACCCCGAAGCCGAGACCGTCATCATCAACTCGGGCGACGGGCTCAAGACGCTCGACGCCGCCGGGCTCAATCCCGAGGTGCGCCCGATCCGGCCGACCCTGGAAGCATTCGCCGAGTTCGAGTCATCTGTTCCCCCACGAAAGGCAGCCGACGCATGAGCATCTCGGTTCGCATCCCCACGATCCTGCGCAGCTACACGGGTGGTGCTGCCGAGGTCACCGCGCAAGAGGGCACCCTGCGCGACGTCATCGCGGGCCTGGACGCCGCGTACCCGGGCATCGCCGGCCGGATCCTCGACGAGAACGGCAGGCTGCGGCGGTTCGTCAACGTCTACGTCGGGGAGGAGGACGTGCGCCTGGCACAGGGGCTGGACACGGAGGTCCCGGCCGGGATCCAGGTCTCGGTGATCCCCGCCGTCGCCGGCGGCTGAGCACCCGGCGGGCCGCGGCAAGCCCTCTGGGGGCCGCTCCGTCCGGCCGCGTCCTGCCTGTGCTCCGCGGCGTGCGGCGGCGCGCAGGTGCCCGCTGCTCTCGCCGAGGCCTGGCCCGTGCTGCAGCCGTGGTCGGAGTTGCTGGTGCGCCGGGCTGGATTCAGGGAGTAACTGGGCGCAAGGGCCGGCGGTACCATGTAAAGTCGTCTCCGGTCGCTGTCGGTCGGCGAGAACGGCAAGCTCGGCTTGTGCAGCACGTCTGCCCGCTCCGCGATCGACGGGTTCCGCGGTGGCAAGGGCGGAATCCGAAGCCCGAGCAAGAGTTAGGGAGTTGTTGGTAATGGCTCAGGGCACCGTCAAATGGTTCAACGCGGACAAGGGCTACGGCTTCATCGCGGTCGACGGTGGCAGGGACGTGTTCGTGCACTTCTCCGCCATCCAGTCGGATGGCTACCGCACCCTCGAAGAGGGCCAGCGGGTGGAATTCGACATCACGCAGAGCGACCGCGGGCCGCAGGCGGAGATGGTTCGCACCGTGTGAGTCTCTGATCGCGCCGGAAAGCCCGGGTCCCGTTGCGCGGCCCGGGCTTTCAGGTGTCTGAGGGCGCCGCAGGTCAGCGGCACGGACGGCCCTTCCGCTTGCACTCTCACCCCGAGAGTGCTAAACAAGGCGTTGGCACTCTCGGGGTGAGAGTGACAACGCAGTGGCCGTGATCGGGGCGATGAGGCCGGGCCAGCGGCAGGAAGGGACTGCCCGCCGGAACGGCCGTCCGTCGCGGGCGTCGGCTCGACCGGCACGCAAGGCAACAAGTTCCGGGAGGACTGGAGCCTATGGCAGCGAAGATGATCGCGTTCGATGAGGACGCCAGGCGCGGCCTCGAGCGCGGCATGAACCAGCTGGCCGACGCCGTGAAGGTAACCCTCGGCCCGAAGGGCCGGAACGTGGTGCTCGAGAAGAAGTGGGGCGCCCCCACGATTACCAACGATGGTGTGTCCATCGCCAAGGAGATCGAGCTCGAGGACCCGTGGGAGAAGATCGGCGCCGAGCTGGTTAAGGAAGTAGCGAAGAAGACCGACGACGTGGCCGGTGACGGCACGACGACGGCGACCGTCCTCGCGCAGGCGCTGGTTCGCGAGGGCCTGCGCAACGTTGCCGCGGGCGCCAACCCGATGTCGCTGAAGCGCGGCATCGAGGCGGCCGTGGAGCGGGTGAGCGAGGAGCTTTCCAAGCTCGCCAAGGACGTGGAGACCAAGGAGCAGATCGCTTCGACGGCCTCCATCTCGGCTGGCGACACCTCGATCGGCGAGATGATCGCCGAGGCGATGGACAAGGTCGGCAAGGAAGGCGTGATCACAGTCGAGGAGAGCAACACCTTCGGCCTCGAGCTTGAGCTCACCGAGGGCATGCGCTTCGACAAGGGCTACATCTCGCACTACTTCGCGACCGACCCCGAGCGGATGGAAGCGGTCCTCGAGGACCCCTACATCCTCATCGTCAACTCGAAGATCTCGGCGAACAAGGACCTGCTCCCGCTCCTCGACAAGGTGGTGCAGTCGGGCAAGCCGCTCGTCGTCATCGCCGAGGACGTGGAGGGCGAGGCCCTGGCGACCCTGGTCGTCAACAAGATCCGTGGCCTGTTCAAGTCGGTCGCGGTGAAGGCGCCCGGGTTCGGTGACCGGCGCAAGGCCATGCTCGGTGACATTGCCATCCTGACCGGTGGCCAGGTCATCAGCGAGGAAGTCGGCCTCAAGCTGGAGAACGCCGACCTGGACCTGCTCGGGCGGGCGCGCAAGGTCGTGGTCACGAAGGACGAGACCACGATCGTGGACGGCGCCGGCGACGCCGAGCAGATCGCGGGCCGGGTCAACCAGATCCGGGCCGAGCGCGACAACACCGACTCGGACTACGACCGCGAGAAGCTCGAGGAGCGGCTGGCCAAGCTGGCGGGCGGCGTTGCCGTCATCAAGGCCGGCGCGGCCACCGAGGTGGAGCTGAAGGAGCGCAAGCACCGCATCGAGGACGCGGTGCGCAACGCCAAGGCCGCCGTCGAGGAGGGCGTCGTCGCCGGCGGCGGCGTGGCTCTGCTGCAGGCCGGGCTGAACGCGTTCAAGAAGATGGATCTCAGCGGCGACGAGGCGACCGGCTCGCAGATCGTGCGCCGTGCGCTGGAAGAGCCGCTGAAGCAGATCGCAATCAACGCCGGCCTCGAGGGCGGCGTGGTGGCCGAGAAGGTGAAGACCCTGCCCGCCGGTCACGGCCTGAACGCCGCGGACGGCGAGTACGTCGACATGTTCAAGGCCGGCATCATCGACCCGGCAAAGGTGACGCGTTCTGCGCTGCAGAACGCTGCGTCGATCGCCGGTCTGTTCCTCACCACCGAGGCGGTCATCGCCGAGAAGCCGGAGAAGGAGAAGGCTCCTGCGGCTCCCGGCGGCGGCGACATGGACTTCTAGTCCCGCCAGCCGCACGAGCACTGCCTCGTCTGGCGAGAGGAGGCGGTCCCCTGCCGCGGGGCCGCCTCCTCTTGCATTCGGCACAACTGCAGGCGTGTCCGGGCTCCACAACTCTGCCCCGAAGAGGGATTATCAGCGCATGAGGCCCCCCGCGGAGCAACTCATCCGCGACTACCTCAACCGGCTCTCGGTTGCGGCGCGGACGAGGCTCCCCCCGGACGACAGGCGCGCGTTCCTTGCGCGGACGCGCGACTTCATAGAGCGCCAGTCTGGCGCGCGGGAGACAGCCGATCCGGCCGTGGTGATGCGGATCCTGTCTGGCATCGGTGAGCCGGAAGCCGCCGTGGAACGGGAGGCTGCCAGGCTCGAGGCGCTGCGCGGCGAACGGGCCGCTGCGGCCGCCCGTTCGGGCCTGTGGAAGTCCCGGGCCCGGACCAGCGCCTCCGGCCAGGGCCATCAGGGCAGCGAGAACGGCGCCGAGCCCGCGGCTGAGCCGCGCGGCGCGCCCAGGCCGCCCAGGGCGGGCAGCCGCCCGTTCACCGGTGAGATCACGATCACCAGCCGCCCGATCTCAGCCCGGTGGAAGCCTGGCGCGTCGCTGAAGCAGCGGCAGGCCCGCCCGCACCGCATTCCGCGGCCCAGGAGGGGTGGTTCCCGGCCGCCAGAGGGAAACGGCGCGGCGCCCGGCGCCGGCGCCGGTCAGCCGC
>JASHPR010000719.1 GCA_030038015.1 Streptosporangiaceae bacterium | reverse complement strand
GGCCGGGCGGGTTCTCGTCCAAGGCCCGCTGGGCTGCGGCCCTTCCGGCTGGCTCGGTTGCATCGGCCGGACAGGGCCTACGATGGTCAGCACGCGCACGGTGCTGCGGCCTCGCTGGCGTCGTGCGCGCGACCGCCGGAACGGCACCCTGGTACGCCGTCGTTCCTCGTGATCGCGGGAGGCAGCGTCGATGGCTGGCCTGGAGCACGAGATGGCAGCGGGGGGTGGCCGTGGCCGCCTGCGGGCGTCCCACGCCGACCGCGAGCGCGTGATCGGCACGCTCAAGGCCGCCTACGTGTACGGCCTGGTGACCAAGGATGAGTTCGACGAGAGAGTCAGCCAGACGTTCGCTGCGCGCACCTACGCCGAGCTGGCCGTGATTACCGCCGACATCCCGGCCGGGCTGGCTCCGGCGCCGCCTCCGCCAAGGCCTGCACCGGCGAGCGCCGCCGCGAACGTCACCGCGGGCGACCGCGCGATCATGGCGACCGCCATCGTCGCGGGCCTGGCCTTGGTGGCCTCCGTCTTCGCGGGTCCGGCGGCGGTGGCGGGGTTGCCGCTCGCGGCTCTGCTGGTGCTCGGCGGGACCGGCAGCGCTTTCATGTCCTTGTTCCTGCTCGGAATCCAGATGCGCTCGCGGCGCACCAAGCGCCCCGGCGGTCAGCTGCCGCCCGCGGCGGCCGGGTCCGCCGGCGCGGATCAGGTGCTTGCGTGTTTCTCCAAGGCGGCTTCGCAGGTGCGCATCGTCCTGCGATCGTTGCTCGTTCCGCGGGCGTGAGCGCCGCCAGCCGGGCTCACGGCATCATGGACGGCCCGGCCAGGGCCGACAGTGTCATCCCGTGCTGTCGGCCTCGTCCGGGCCGCTTTCCCGATGATCGATCTTGACGGCGGACGCTGGTGCGGCACCGTCAAGGGGTCCCGGTCAGCCGTGCAGGATCGGCCTGCCCAGGGGGAATTCCTTGCCCCCGGTGGCGTGAGACGCCGCGCCGAGGAACAGGTACACGGTAACAGCGGCGAATGCGATCGCGACCCAGCCGCCGGCCTTCGCCAGGTTCGCCGAGCTCTGGATGACCGAAAGCAGGTAGAGCAGCAGCGAGACGTCGACGAGTCCGAACACCAACGGGTAGACGAACGGGAGCCGGACCGTGGCCAGGACGAGCATCGTGATGATGACCATCCAGGCGATCACGAACAGCTTGCCGGTCTGGGCCGTCGTGGCCGGGGTTATCCCGAACCAGCCGTGCGCTGTCCCGAGGTCGAGCAGGGCGTCGCTCACGAAGAAGCCGGTGAAGATGCCGTAGATCCCTGCCTGCGGGCTCTGGCCGATCACGGCTGCCCAGATCGTCGCCACGAGTAGCCCGACCGAGGCCGCGATCACGATCGGCAGCATCGGGACGACGGTGCCGGTTGGCACGTAGCCGATGAGTGCCATGCCGAACACGACAGATCCCACCACGAAGCTGGGAAGCGCGAGCCAGGCGGGGTCGCCGCCCAGCGGCCCGGTTGCGCCCTCAGGGGCTGAGCGGACCAGCCGGACAGGCTCACCAGGAGGCGGGCTTGGAGTTGGGTTTGGAGCAGCCATTTTGTTCCCTCCTTCAGGAACAGTCAGGACTGAACCGCGATCTGCGTACTGCCCTGGCTACGTTCTGTGTTTCCTACCGCCACACTCTCGACCGGTTGTCACCCGCTACAGGGTCTGTCGTCGGTACTGAAAGGGCCTGTCGTCCTGTGCGGCTAGGGCCGAAAGACCCGACCACGCCCACAGCCGCTGCGAGTGCCCCGGCCGGCACCGCCAGGGCCGGGCGTTCCCAGCCCGGCCCCCCGTGGCAAAGGCCGCGGCCGAGGCCTGATGCGGCCTCGCCCGGACGAACTACGGCGGTCAGCCCCGGCTGCCGGGAGGCGGCGAGCCGTCGCCCAGCCCCAGCAGCCGGGCCGCGTTCTCCTTCATGATCAGCGGCCGCACGTCCGGCTTGATGTCCAGGTTCTCGAAGTCCCGGATCCAGCGGTCGGGCGTGATCGCGGGGAAGTCCGAGCCGAACAGCACCTTGTCCCGCAGCAGGGTGTTCGCGTACTGCACCAGCAGGGGCGGGAAGTACTTCGGCGACCAGCCGGACAGGTCGATGTAGACCCGCGGCTTGTGCGTCGCGACCGACAGCGCCTCGTCCTGCCAGGGGAAGGACGGGTGGGCGAGGATGATGTCCAGCTCGGGGAAGTCGGCTGCGACGTCATCGAGGTACATCGGGTTGGCGTACTTGAGCCGGATCCCGCCGCCGCCCGGCGTTCCGGCCCCGGCGCCGGTCTGGCCGGTGTGGAACAGCGCGACGAGCCCGTGCGACGCGATGACCTCGTACAGCGGGTAGGCCATCCGGTCGTTCGGGTAGAAGGCCTGCACGCTGGGGTGGAACTTGAACCCCCGGACGCCGAACTCCGTGATCAGCCGCTCGGCCAGGCGCACCCCGGCCTTGCCGCGGGCGGGGTCGATGCTCGCGAACGGGATGATCACGTCGGAGTTCTCGGCGGCGAACTCGGCGATCTCCACGTTGTCCGGCACCGGGTCGTCGCCGGTCTGTGACGCGCTGTCGATGGTGAACGCGACGCATGCCATGTTCCGCTCGCGGTAGTACGCGGCCAGCTCGGGAACGGTGTAGCGGGGCATCGAGCCGATGCCGAAGTAGGCGCCCATGTCCTTGTTGCCGCCGTCGGCGGCCGGATCGGCCCGCACGGACCGGTGCACGTGGGTGTGCACGTCGATGGCGGTGACCTTGCTCGGGTCGACTGGCACGTTCACGTTCCTTCCGCGGCGGATCCGGCTCGGCTCAGCTGGAGATGGCGGGATGCGGCGGAAACTAGCACGCCGGTGGCTGGCGGGGGAACTCGGCCTTCCGCGCCGCAGAAGCGGCCGGCACCGGCCGCGCCGCCGGCGTGCTGTCTTCGTCTTCCGCGAAGTGAAAGACGTATGGCGGGCGCCGCCGCCCGGGTTCCATCGTGGACTAGGCGATGGGAAAGCGAAGGTAAGGGGTCCGCGTTGAGCATCACCACCCGCGCCGCGGTCTGCCGCGCGCCGGGCCAGCCGTGGGAGATCACCGAGCTCGAGCTCGACGAGCCGAAGGCCAACGAGGTCAGGATCAAGTTCCATGCGGCGGGCCTCTGCCACTCCGACGACCACATCCAGAAGGGCGACGCGCGCATGCGGTTCCCCGTCGTCGGCGGGCACGAGGGCGCGGGCGTGGTGGACGCCGTCGGCCCCGGCGTCACCCGGGTCAGCGTCGGGGATCACCTGGTCTGCTCGTTCGTCCCGGCGTGCGGCTCGTGCCGGTACTGCTCGACCGGCAGGCAGAACCTCTGCGACGCCGGGAAGAACGCGTCGACCGGCGAGTTCCCCGACGGGACCTTCCGGTTCCACCAGAATGGCGAGGACTTCGGCGGGTTGTGTGTCCTGGGCACGTTCTCGCAGTACACGGTGGTCTCCGAGTTCTCCTGCATCCCGGTCCCCGCGGACATCCCGTTCGACGTGGCCGCGCTGGTCTCCTGCGGCGTGCCGACCGGCTGGGGCTCGGCGGTGCACGCGGCAGGGGTCCGGCCCGGCCAGACGGTGGTGATCTACGGGGCGGGCGGGGTGGGCAGCAACGCGGTGCAGGGCGCCGCGCTGGCCGGGGCGAAGAACGTCATCGTGGTCGACCCGGTCGAGTTCAAGCGCGAGATGGCCGCCGTGTTCGGGGCCACGCACACGTTCCCGACCGCCAAGGAGGCGCACGAGTTCGTCGTGGAGACCACCTGGGGCGAGCTCGCCGACCACGCGATCATCACCGTCGGGATCCTGCACGACCAGGTCATCCACGACGCCATCCAGGTCGTGGGCAAGACCGGCCAGGTCACCATCACCGCGGTCGGCAACGGCTCGGTGGACGAGAACCCCGGCATGCTGATCGGCTACCAGCGCCGGGTGCAGGGCGCGATCTACGGCGCGTGCAACCCGCTCATCGACGTGCCGCGCCTGCTCGGCCTGTACCGCTCCGGCGACCTCAAGCTCGACGAGCTGATCACCCGGCGCTACCGCCTGGACGAGGTCAACCAGGGCTACCAGGACATGCTCGACGGCAAGAACATCCGCGGCGTGATCATCCACGAGCATGAGTAGGAGCCACAACCGATGAGCATCACGACCCGCGCCGCCATCGCCCGCGGCCCGCGCGTCGGCTGGGAACTCGCCGACCTGCGGCTCGACGAGCCCAAGGCCCATGAGGTCCGGGTGAAGTTCTTCGCGGCCGGGCTGTGCCACTCCGACAACCACATCACCAAGGGCGACGCGCGGCCGCGGTTCCCGATCGTCGGCGGGCACGAGGGCGCGGGGATCGTCGAGTCGGTGGGGCCCGACGTGCGGCGGGTCAGCCAGGGCGACCGGGTCATCTGCTCCTACATCCCGGCCTGCGGCGCCTGCCGGCCGTGCGTGAGCGGGCACCAGAACATGTGCGTCAAGGGCCTGAACGCCGGCACCGG
>JASHPR010000718.1 GCA_030038015.1 Streptosporangiaceae bacterium | reverse complement strand
GGTGCCGGCGGGTGGGTGGTCGAGGCCGCGGACCCGGACGGGCGCGCAGCGGCGGACCGGGCGATCGGCGCCGCGGACCTGATCATCGACGGGGTGCTCGGCATCGGCGGGCACGGCGGGCTGCGGGAGCCCGCCGCGTCGCTTGCCACGGCGGCCCGGCGCGCCCCTGGCGCGGTGGTAGCCGTCGACCTCCCGAGCGGCATCGAGGCCGACACCGGGGAGGTGACCGGCACCGCCATGCAGGCCGACGTGACGGTCACGTTCGGGGCCCTCAAGCCCGGCCTGCTGATCGATCCCGGTGCCTCGCACGCCGGCGTGGTCGAGTTCATCGACATCGGCCTCGGCAGCTACCTGGGCCGGCCGGATGTCGCCGCGGCGCAGGCGGCCGACATCGCGGCCTGGCTGCCCCGCCCGTCGGCAGAGTCGGATAAGTACCGGCGCGGCGTTCTCGGGATCGTGGCGGGCAGCGACCGGTTCACCGGAGCCGCGACCCTGGCCGTCGGCGGCGCCATCCGGGGCGGAGCGGGGATGGTCCGGCTGGTCTCGTCCGAGATCCCGGTCGCCGTGGTCAGGCAGCACTGGCCGGAGGCGGTGATCACGACCATCCGGCCCGGCCAGGACGGCAAGGCGGCCATCGAGCAGGCAGGCCGGGTCGAGGCGTGGGCGGCCGGGCCGGGCATGGGCACCAGCGACGCGTCCGCCGAGCTGCTCGGGGCGGTCCTCGCGACCGACCTCCCGGTCCTGGTCGACGCCGACGGGATCACCCTGCTCGCGGCGCACCGCGAGCTGCTGCCACGCCCGGCGCCGACGCTGCTCACGCCGCACGCGGGCGAGCTGGCGCGGCTGCTCGGCGCCGACCGGGCGGACGTCGAAGCCCGCAGGCTGCGGTTCGCCACCCAGGCGGCCGCCGAGCTCGGCTGCACCGTCCTGCTGAAGGGCTCGACCACGGTTATCGCCCCTCCGGCGCCGGATGAGGAGGTGCTCGTGAACCCGACCGGCACCAGCTGGCTGGCGACCGCCGGATCCGGGGACGTGCTGTCTGGCCTGGCAGGATCGCTGCTCGCGCAGGGCCTCGGCGCGTCGCGCGCGGCCGCGGCAGCGGCGTACCTGCACGGCATCGCCGCCCGGCTGGCTGCCGAAGGCGCGCCGATCGGCTCCACGGACATCATCACAGCGCTCCCCGCGGCGATCAGGACGGTCGCGGGCACCTGAACGCAGGTGGGCCTGCCGGCGACGAACGTCCCCCAGCGCGGCACGATGCGTACCTGCCCGGCATCAGACAGCGTCCGCAGTGCCTTGAGGACCGTCACCTTGGAGACGCCGTAGGTCTCGCAGAGCTTGGCGACGGTCGGCAGCTGCTCGCCCGGCAGGAGCTTGCCCTCGCTGATCTGAGCGCTCAGGTCGTTGACGATGCGCTGAAAGGGTAGCTCCGGGCCGCGCTCCACGTGATCACGCTACGACAGCCAGGAAAAGTTTATGCAGCCGGCCAGCGGCCCGAGCCGCGTTGCCGCGACAGCGGCCAGCCGGCCCCACGCAATGTGGCGAGCGCCACAATGCTTGAGTTACTGAAAGATTGACTTACTCAGTCGATCAGCTCTAAGTTTGAGTTACTCAACTATTGAGCAGCTCGGGCTTTCGCTCGGCGCGCGAGGAGCTCGGGCTTTCGCTCGGCGCGAGGCCGGGAAGGGAGGGACGGCGGGAGTGCCGCCCGACATGGATCAGCTCGACTCGGAGATCTTCGAGTCCATGGGCAAGCTGGCCGAGGCGATGATCACGAAGGGCGAGCAGGTCGCGCGGCGCTTCGGAGTTCCTGCCTTCTGCCTGAAGGCCCTGCACGAGCTCGGCTCGCCGATGGCCATGCGCGATCTCGGCCGGCGGCTGCACTGCGATCCCTCGTTCGTGACCGCCATCGCCGACCTCATGGAAAAGCACGGGCTGGCCAGGCGGGAGGCCGGCACTGCCGACCGCCGGATCAAGAACCTCGTGCTCACCGGGGCCGGGATGGAGCTGCGGGAGCAGGTGGAGCGTGAATTCATGACCCTCATGCCGTGGCGCTGCCTCGATGATGACGAGCGCGCCTGCCTGCTGAGCCTTATTCGCAAGATGATCCGCGCCGAGAGCGGCGCGGAGGACGGGACCGCCCCGCCGAGTCCGGGGGCAGAGCGTGCGGGGGAGGTGAGCGGCACCCTAGTCGACGCGCAGCCGGGCGGCTGACCGGCCGGCCGCGGGCTCAGCAGCTCCGCGGACCCGCCGCAGCCGAAACCGGACCGGCCCGCACGCGCCTGGCTGCTGCCTTCTCGCACACAACCAGACCTCGAACGTCTCGCCGCGCCGCGCCGGGACGCTAGTTCACCGCGCTCTTCTGCAAGGAGACTGTCATGTCCAGCGCACACCCCGGCACCGGGCGCGCGACGGCGCCTGGCGCCGTCACCGGCCGCGATAGCCGGCCTTCCGGCGCGAACCGCCGCCTCGGCCTGGCGCTCGTCGTCATCGCGACCGCCCAGCTCATGGTGGTGCTCGACGCCACCATCGTGAACGTCGCCCTGCCGCACATCCAGGCCGCGCTCGGGTTCTCCGGCTCGGGCCTGGAGTGGGTGGTGAACGCCTACGCGCTGACCTTCGGCGGCCTGCTGCTGCTCGGCGGCCGGGCCGGCGACATCCTCGGCCGCCGGCGGGTATTCATCGCCGGGATCATCCTGTTCTCGCTGGCGTCGCTGCTCGGCGGGTTCGCCACGAGCCAGGCGTGGCTGCTCGGCGCCAGGGCGCTGCAGGGCGCCGGCGGGGCGATCGTCGCGCCGACCGCGCTGTCGCTGGTCACGACCAACTTCCCGGAGGGCCCGCCGCGCAACAGGGCGATGGGCGTGTACGCCGCCATGTCCATCGGCGGTGCCGCGGTCGGGCTGCTGGCCGGCGGCCTCCTGACCACGTACGCGTCCTGGCGCTGGGTGCTGTTCGTCAACGTGCCGATCGGGATCGTCACCGCACTGCTGGCGCCGCGGGCGCTCGGCGAGTCGCAGCGCCACCCCGGCCGGTTCGACCTGCCCGGCGCGGTCACCGGCACGTTCGGCCTGGCGGCCCTGGTGTACGGCCTGTCCAGCGCGGCGGCCGGCGCCAACGGCGTCTCACACTGGGGTGACACCAGGGTGCTGGCCTCGCTGTCGGCGGCCGTGGTGCTGCTTGCCGCGTTCGTGGTCATCGAGGCGCGCAGCCAGCACGCGCTGATGCCGCTGCGGATCTTCCGCAACCGGGACCGGTCCGCCGCCAACATCGTGCTGCTGTGCGTGGGCACGGCGATGTTCGGCATGTTCTTCTTCCTGACCCTGTTCGTGCAGCACGTGTGGGGGTACAGCGCGCTGAAGACCGGCGTCGCTTACCTGCCGATGGTGGCGATGATCATGGCCATGGCCGGCCTGTCCGCCCGCCTGGTCCCGGCCATCGGGGCCCGGCCGATCCTGATCGCCGCCGCGGCGATCTCGGTGGGCGGCATGTTCTGGCTGTCCCGGATCAGCGAGCACAGCACGTACGCCGGCGGCCTGCTCGGCCCGATGCTGGTCACCGCCGCCGGCCTGGGCCTGCTGTTCATGCCCGCCACCCTGGTCGCCCTGTCCAGGGTGTCCGACCGGGACGCGGGCCTGGCGTCCAGCCTGCCCAATGTCGGCCAGCAGGTCGGCGGCGCGATCGGTCTCGCCATCCTCGGCACCGTGGCCTGGACCGTGGTCGCCAGCACCGCCCGGCACGCGGCAGCCGCCGCCCTGGCCGCCGCCGCGGCCGCGGCCAGGGCCGGCCACCCGCTTCAGGTGACGGCGGCCCAGGCGAAGGCGGCGCAGGCCGCGATCTACGGCCACGCGCTTTCCGCCGGGTTCTCCCGCGGCTTCGAGGTGTCCGCCGGGATCATGCTGCTGGCGCTGCTCGTGATCATCGCCATGGTCCGGGTCAGCCGTGACGACCTGGCCGGGATCCAGCCGATGCCGAGTTAGCTCCAGAACGGGACGCCACCGGGCTGGTCAGCCGCCGCCGGCGCTGCCGGGGGCACCTGGCGGCGGCCCGGCCGCCCCGCGCGCGTACCGTTCAGGCTGCTAATCCTCGGCGCGGCCGCCGAGGTGGCGGGCCAGGAACCGCTCGGCCGCGGCGTAGAACGCCAGCCGGTTCTCCGGCTTGGCGAAGCCGTGGCCCTCGTCGGGGAACAGCAGGTACTCGTGGTCGATGCCCGCCTCTTCGAGCGCGGCGACGATCTGCTCCGACTCGGCCTGCTTGACCCGCGGGTCGTTCGCGCCCTGGGCGATGAGCAGGGGAATCCTGATGTCGCTCACCCGGGACAGCGGGGACCGGGACCAGAGGAAGCCGGCGTCCTTGGCCGGGTCGCCGACGCGCCGGTGGAACTGGGAGATCATCGGGGCCCAGTACGGCGGGATGGTCTCGATCAGCGTCTTCAGGTTGGACGGGCCGACGATGTCGACCGCGCAGCAGAACAGGCCCGGCGTGAACGCGGCTCCGGCCAGCGCCGCGTAGCCGCCGTACGAGCCGCCGTAGATGGCCACCCGCGCCGGGTCGGCCAAGCCCTGCCCGGTCACGAACGCGACCGCGTCGGTCAGGTCGTCCTGCATGCGCCCGCCCCACTCGCGGTCGCCCGCGTTGACGAACGCCTTGCCGTAGCCGGTCGAGCCCCGGTAGTTGACCTGCACGCACAGGTAGCCGCGGTTGGCCAGCCACTGCGCCTCGGGGTCGAAGCCCCAGGTGTCCCTCGCCCACGGGCCGCCGTGCACGTTGAGCACCGCCGGCAGGCCGGCGCGGCCGGCAGCGGGCGGGAACGTGAGATAGCCGTGCACGGTGAGGCCGTCCCTGGCGGTGAACGAGAACGGCTCCATGGCGGCGAGCTCGTAGCGCGACAGCGCGGGCTGGTGCTCGAACAGGAACCGCCCCGTCCGGCTGGCCCGGTCGTACGCGAAGAACGGCACCGCGCCGGCGTCGTTGGTGAACCCGACCAGCCACGTCGCGTCCGCGTCGTCGGCGCCGACGAACATCGGGTCGCCCGGGTGCAGGGTGCGGATCGCCGCCAGGTCGCCGGCCACGGACGGGTCGAGCACGATGTACTCCGACCGGTCCTTCAGCAGCGTCACGATCTGCGGCTCCCTCGTGTCGGGCTGGATCCTGACATCGCTCACGTCGGCATCGGGATCGGAGGCCAGCACCTGCTCCGCGCCGGTCGCCACGTCGATCCTGACCAGCCTGCCGGTGTTGGCGCCGACCGAGCTGACGGCGAGCAGCGACCCGCCGTCTTCGCTGAACGCGACCATGTCGCTGGTCAGCGCGTCATCGGCGGGAACGGTGAGCAGCGGCCGCCAGTCCGCGTCCGGCGTGTCCCGCACCATGACCACGAGGCTCCCGTCGGGCTTCGGTGCCACCGTCGCCCTGACCGCGAGCTGCGGGTCCGCGACCCAGCCGATGAAGCCGGGGTTCTGCACCTCCTTGACCAGCTCGCCGGTGACCAGGTCGAGCCGGTAGACGTCGTGCAGTTCAGGGTTGTCGCGGTTCAGCCCGACGAGGACCTCGGTGGGGAACTTCCGCTCCATGGCGATGATCCTGGCCTGCACGCCGTCGAAGGGCGTGAGGTCACGCCGCTCCATGGTGGCGATGTCGACATCGTGCAGCCGCCAGTTCTCGTCACCGCCGGTGTCCTGCAGATACAGGAGGTGACGGCCGTCGTGCGCCCAGGCGAACATGCGGATGCCGCGGTCGGTGTCGTCGGTGATGACCCGGGCGGCCGCCCAGTCCACGCCGGCGCCGGCGTCGGCCGGCGCGACCCAGACGTTGAGCACCTCATCGTGCGGCGCGATCCAGGCCAGCCTGGTGCCGTCGGGGGAGACGCGCGGGCTCAGCCGCTCGGGGTTGCCGAAGAGTACCTGCCGGGGAATCAGCTCAGCCATGCTCTGTGCCTATCACGATCTCGCCGGCCGCGCAGGCCGGGGGGCTGACCGCCGGGGCCTTGACTGGCCTGCGCCGGTCCATTCTGCTGGCAGACTGTGGGGTCATGGACGGTCACCCGGAGGCGCTCATCGACCTGGGCGCGATCAAGAACAACGTATCCGCCCTGGTGAGGCACGTCGGCGCCGCTCAGGTGATGGCAGTGGTCAAGTCCGACGGCTACGGCCACGGCATGATCCCTTCCGCGGCGGCGGCGCTGGCCGGCGGCGCGACCTGGCTGGGGGTTGTGCACGTGGCCGACGCGCTGGCGCTGCGGCAGGCGGGAGTGACCGTGCCGGTGCTCTGCCTGCTCGGCGCGCCCGGTGCTCCGCACGAGGACGCCATCCGCCACGATGTCGACCTGTCCGCGGGATCGGCGGACCTGGTCGCGGAGATCGCCGCCGCGGCGGAGCGCGCCGGGCGGCCCGCCCGGCTGCATCTCAAGGCGGACACCGGCATGTCGCGCGGCGGCGCGACCGCGGCCGACTGGCCGGGGCTGGTAGCCGCCGGGCTGGCCGCCGAGGCCGCAGGGCACGCCCGCATTGCCGGGCTCTGGTCGCATCTGGCCTGCGCCGACATCCCCGGGCACCCGTCGATCGCCGCCCAGGTTGAGGCGTTCCGCAAGGCGGTGCAGGCCGCCGAGGCCGCGGGGGCGAGGCCGGAGGTCCGGCACCTCGCCAACACGCCGGCCACGCTGACCCTGCCGGAAACCTGGTTCGACCTGGTCCGTCCGGGCGGCGGGGCGGTGGGCCTGTCCACCCTCCCCGGCGGCGCCCCCGCGTGGCTGCGCCCGGCGATGACGATCCGGGCCCGGCTTGTCCAGGTGAAACGGGTCCCGGCCGGCACCGGGGTGTCCTACGGGCACCGCCACGTCACCAGCGGCCCTGCCACGCTCGGGCTGGTGCCGCTCGGCTACGCGGAGGGCATTCCGCGGCATGCGTCGAACACGGCCCAGGTGCAGGTCCGTGGCAGGCGGTGGACGATTGCCGGCACGGTCTGCATGAACCAGGTCGTGCTCGACTTCGGCGACGCGCACGTCGAGGTGGGCGACGATGTCGTGCTGTTCGGGCCCGGGGACGCGGGCGAGCCGACCGCGCAGGAGTGGGCGGACGCGCTGGACACGCTGTCCTACGAGATCGTGACCAGATTCGCCGGCCGGCTCCCCAAAAGCTACCTTGGGGTAACAGGGAGCATGGATCCGGTCCTGGCCGGGGCTCGCACCGGCCCGGGCATGATCCGCGAGCCCGGGGCCGGCCTGGCGGCAGCCGCCGGAGCCCCGGGCGCGCCCGGCGCTCCCCGGATGGCACGGGAGAACTGATGGCGAACTGGCGGCGGATCACCGGCATCGCCGGGCTGGCCGTCGGCGCAACGGTCGCGGCCGGGGCCGGGGCGGTCATCGCGGCCGAGAAGGTGGCCGTGGGCCGGATCCGGCTGCGGCCCGATCCCGAGGCGGACGAGCCCTTCGGGCAGCTGCACGGCAGGCCGCTCACCGTGCTCGCCGACGACGGGGTGCCGCTGCATGCCGAGATCAACGGGCCGGACGACGCCCCGGTCACGATCATCTTCAGCCATGGCTACGCGCTGAGCCAGAACGTCTGGCACTACCAGCGCCGTGACCTCGCCGGCGCGGCCAGGTGCGTCTTCTGGGACCAGCGGAGCCACGGCCAGTCGGGCGAGTCCAGCCAGGAGCACTGCACCATCCCGCAGCTCGGCGAGGACCTGTACGCGGTGCTGCAGGCGACGGCGCCGGGCGACGGGCCGGTCGTGCTGGCCGGCCATTCGATGGGCGGCATGACCATCATGGCCCTCGCCCGCCAGCGCCCGGAGCTGTTCGGCACGAAGGTGGCCGGCGTCGTGCTGATATCGACCGTCGCCGGCGGCGTCGACCCCACCATCTGGATCCCGGTGGTGCTGCGCCCGATCGCCAGGCACGCGGCCGCGCCGGTGCTGCGCGGCGTCAGCACCGGGGCGCGGGCCACGCTCACCGAGCGGCTGCGCCACGCCGGCGGCGACCTGGCGTTCCTCGGCACCCGGTACGTGGCGTTCGGGGATCCGTCGGTCAGCCCGGCCGTCGTGGACTTCCTGGAGCGCATCATCCGCGCCACGCCCGTCGGGGTCGTGGCCGCGTTCTACCTGGCGCTGCTGAACCACGACGAACGGGCGGCGCTCGGCACCCTGGCCCGCGTGCCGGTGACCGTCATCGCCGGCGAGCAGGACCGGCTGGTCTCGCTGGCGCAGAGCGAGGAGCTGGCCGGGCACATCCCGGGCGCGGAGCTGGTCCGGGTGCCGGAGGCCGGCCATGGCGTCATCCTGGAACGTCCAGCGGTCGTGAACAGGGTCATCAGCGAGATGGCCGCGCGCAGCGTGGCGGACATGCCCCGGCGCGCGAGCACGGCGTAGCCATGCCGCCGGTGCTCGCCGAGGTCCGCGTTCCCACGGCGGCGCAGATGCGCGGCCTGGGCCAGCATCTGGCGCGGCTGCTGCGCCCCGGCGACCTGGTGGTGCTGACCGGGCCGCTCGGCGCCGGCAAGACCACGCTCGTCCAGGGGATCGGCCACGGTCTCGGCGTGCGCGGGCCGGTGACGTCGCCCACGTTCGTCATCGCCCGCGTGCATCCCCCTGCCGGGGGAACCGGGCCGGCGCTGGTGCACGCCGACGCCTACCGGCTCGGCAGCCGGGCCGAGGTCGACGATCTCGACCTGGACACCGACCTGCAGAGCTCGGTGACCGTGGTCGAGTGGGGCGAGGGCCTCGTCGAGGACCTCACCGACAGCCACCTGGAGATCAGGATCTGCATGGGACGGCCGGACGGGGACCTGGGCACCGGGGCGGGCGAGCCACCGGGAACCGAGGCGCCGGACGAGCCCCGCACCGTGCGGATCTCCGCCCGCGGCCAGCGCTGGGAGGCCGCGGCCGAATCCGTGCGTCTCGCCGTGCTGGACGGCGCGGAGGTTCTATAGTTCCGTTCTGTCCGGTAGCAGCAGCGTTCGTTCCGCGCGGCCGCGGCGTTCGCGTCTGGCTTGCCGGCGTCGAGCATGCCCGAATCAGCTTCCCGGAGGCGCGCCGTGGCTCAGGGCGTTCCGCCCCGCCGCTCCGCGCGGCTGCCCGAGCGCAGCCGCCGTGGGCAGCCGGACGAGCAGGGAAGGCGCGGCCGTCCCGGCCGGCCCGCGAGGCCCCGCAAGGACGCCTTCGACGAGGGCACCGATGCGGACCTGCCCCCGTGGGCCG
>JASHPR010000717.1 GCA_030038015.1 Streptosporangiaceae bacterium | reverse complement strand
CAGCAGCGTGTTGTCCAGGTCCCAGATCACGCATTTCACCATCATGCCCGGCCGCCTTCCCCGTCCGCTCCGTCCCGGGGATGGCCGTCGCGCTCCCCGGGCACGCGCTTCTCCATCGTGATGTGCGTCGCCTCGAACCCGAACTTCCGGTACAGCGCCCGCATGCCGAGGTTCCGCGCGTGCACCTTGCCGGTCAGCTGCGACAACCCGGCGCCGCGGGCGGCGTCCAGCACCGCGGCGAGCAGCAGCTCGTCGATCTGGCTGCGGCCGGGGACGTCGGCGACAGCCAGCGACCTGAAGTTGCCGTACCTGGCCCCGGTCAGCGAGTTCGTCCGGGCGGACAGCCACGCCCAGCCGAGCGGCGTGCCCGGGTCGGACTCGGCGGCGGCAACCAGCGTGATCTCCCCGGGCTTGCCCAGCGCGCCGCCGACCCGGCGCCGGTGCAGGCCCGGGTCGGTGACCGCCTCGTCGCCGAACGACACCCGGGCGATCTCCACCTCGAACCCCGCGATCGCCTCCAGGTCGTCCCCTGTTGCCTCCCGGACCAGGTAGTTCATGTCTCCGCTCGCTCCCGGGGCCCGCCCGCCCTGCCCATCGCGCTCCACGCCCGCGCGTCTTGGCGAAGCCCGCATACCGGTCATTTGGTCCTGCGCTGCGGCTGCAGCGGCATCGGCCGGAACACCGTGCCGCCGCACCACGGGCAGCCGGCCGCCTGCAGCGCGGCGATCCGCGGCCACCCGCCGCCCGGGCCGACCCGGTGCACCTCCCGGCAGCGGGCGCACCGGTACGGCCGGGAGGCAGCCGCCCTGGCCTCCGCGGTGTACAGCGGCCCGGAGAAATCGCCGCCGATCAGCGGCCCGGCGCGGGCCGTGCTGCGCAGATGGTACAGGTGGCTGGTCCCGGCCAGGATGCCAGCGCCCAGGTACTCGTTGAAGCCGGGCCACAGCGCCCGGACGGCCAGCCCCATCGAGCCGATCAGCTCCTGGGCGCGCAGCGTCTCGTCCGGTCTGCGGGCGCCGAAGGAGAAGAAGACGTGCCTGCCGGGCTCGGGTGCCAGGCCGGTGACCGCCCGGGACAGGAACAGCTCGGCGCCGGCCACGGTGTACGGCGGGTCGGTGCACGCCACGTCGAACCCGCCGGCGAGGCCGCCGGGCAGCGGGCGGCGCAGGTCGTGCTCGACCAGCTCGGCATCCACCCCGGTTCCCGCGATCTGGTCCCCGGCCCAGCCGAGCACGTCGGGATCGGAGTCCACCACGGCCAGCCGCTCGATCCCGCCCGCCTGGCCGAGCGCCGCGGCGAACGCCGCGATGGCCACCGACATCAGGTCGTCGTCGCCGAGCAGCAGGATCCTGGCCCCGAGCAGCGCCCCCGCCTCGTGCATCGCCAGCACCCGGCGGATCTTCGTGGTGACCGTGCAGTGCGTCTGGTCCAGCTCCGGCTTTGCCGCCGGCGCCCCGGCGGCGGCGCTTTCCAGCCGGGAGGCCAGCCCGGCGAGAGCCCCGGGGACGGCGATGCCGCTGCCGCCGCAGGCCTGGCAGCTGCCGCCGAGGTGCGGGTGCTGGGCGGCCAGCAGGTCCCGGCCGGCCTGGGTCAGCCGCACCGGCCGCGCCCGGTCGACCACGCCGCGCTGCCGCAGCTCGTTGCAGACCGCCGCGACGATCGGAACCGGCAGCTCGGCCATCCGGCTGACGTCGCGGACCGCCACAGGCTCGCTGCGGGCGATGGCCCGGAGGACGTCGCTCACCCCGGATCGCCCCTCGGCCAGTCCCACGGCCGATGCGACGTCGGCGATGACCGAGTCCATGTCCATGGCGTTGCTGTGCGCTCCTGCTCGGGCTGCGGCAGGACCGCAGCGGGCTGAGCCGGCTGATCAACGTCGGTCAGCTGGATCCGTCCCGTGTACGGTATCCTCCCACATCATGCCCGGTACCAATGCGGCCAGCAGGTACGCGCAGCTGCGCGGGCAGGAAGCGCTCGCGCCGAAGTCGCTGTACGCGGTCGACGCCAGGCTCACCCGCTCCTCGCCGGTGACCGATGTCCCCCGGCTCACCTCGCTGACGGCCGCCGCCGTCACGGCGGGCAACGGCCACGTGCTGGACACCAGCCACGTGATCTTCCCCAACGGCGCGATCACGCTGGTGCTCATCCTCGCCGAGTCGCACCTGTCGATCCACACCTGGCCGGAAGAGAACCTGATCGCGATCGACCTGTTCAGCTGCGGCGGGATCGACGGCGAGTCCGTGATAGCCGGGCTCGCCCGGTCGCTGCGCCTCGAGGCGGTCTCGGTGCGCACGCTGCGCCGCGGCTCCCTGCCCGGCGGCCCCGGCGTGGCCGGCCAGGCCATTTAACCTCGAGTTCAGCTACTGTTCGCCAGACGGCTGGCATTACCCAATGTGCTTGAAAGATTGCTATACGTAATCTCGCCGTATGGGGGAGCAATCAGGATCGGTCGCAGCGCCGGGGGGCTTCGAGGCGCTGGATGACGCGAAGATCAACCGGTTCCAGCTGAAGATCATGTTCGTCTCGGGCATGGGGTTCTTCACCGATGCCTACGACCTGTTCGTGATCGGCATCGTCGTCGCCCTGCTGAAGACCGAGTGGAGCCTGTCGACGACCCAGGTCTCCTGGCTGAACTCGGCCACCCTGCTCGCCTCGGCGGTGGGGGCGATCGTGTTCGGCCGGGTCGCCGACATCCTGGGGCGCAAGCGCATCTACGGCTACGAGGTGCTGATCCTCGCCATCGGCGCGCTCGCGTCGGCGTTCGCGCCGAACTACACGTTCTTGCTGATCTGCCGGGTCATCCTGGGAATCGGGATCGGCGGCGACTACCCGGTGTCCGCGACGATCATGAGCGAGTACTCGGGCAAGCAGACCCGGGGGCGGATGGTCGGCCTGGTGTTCGCGATGCAGGGCGCCGGGCTGATCGTCGGGCCGCTGGTGGCCTCGATCCTGCTGGCCTCGGGCCTGTCGGACGACACCACCTGGCGGATCCTGCTCGCCCTGGGCGCCATCCCCGGGCTGGCCGTGTTCTACCTGCGGCGGCAGATCCACGAGACCCCCAGGTTCGCCCTGGCCGGCGGCGCGGCCGAGGAAGCCGAGGCCGCGATCGCCAGCGCGACCGGGCGGCCCGCGCCGCCGCCCGGTGAGTCCAGCGCGCGCGTGCAGGGCGCGCTCGAGGGCTTCAAGACCCTGGCCACCAGCCGCCGGATGCTGCTCTGGCTGGCCGGCACGGCCGGCGGCTGGGCCCTGCTGGACTTCTGCTACTACGGCAACACGATCTCCACGCCCGAGATCCTCAAGCTGCTCAACCCGCACGCCTCCGAGCTGCACAACGTGCTGATCCAGCTGGCGATCTTCGCGGTGTTCGCCGTGCCCGGCTACGTCGTCGCGATCCTGCTGCTCGACAAGACCGGGCGCAAGAGCATCCAGGTGCTCGGGTTCGCGATGATGGGGCTGATGTTCCTGCTCATCGGCCTCATCCCGGGCGCCACGACCACTGCGGTCACGTTCATCCTGCTGTACGGGGTGAGCTACTTCTTCACCGAGTTCGGCCCGAACACGACGACGTTCATCTACCCGGCCGAGCTGTTCCCGGTCGAGGTGCGCACCACCGGGCACGGCATCTCGGCCGGGGCCGGCAAGCTGGGCGCGTTCCTCGGGGCGTTCCTGTTCCCCGCCTTTCTCGCGTCCTCGATGGGCATCCGCGGGGCCGAGGTGATCGCGGGGGTGACGGCGGCCGCGGGCCTGCTGCTCACCGTCGCCGTGCTGCCCGAGCCGAAGGGCAAGAGCCTGGAGGAACTGTCGCGGGCCGCCTACTCCGCCCCGGAGCTCAAGCTGGAGACCGCTTCATGACGTACCGCATCGTGGTCGGCGTGGACGGGTCGCCGCACAGCACGGCGGCGCTGCGGTGGGCGCTGGCCGAGGCCGAGGTGCACGGCGGGGAGGTGACCGCGCTGTTCGGCTGGCAGGTTCCGTTCCTGTCCTTCCCCGGCGCGTTCGACCGCGACGAGCTCGAGAAGGCGTCCAAGGCCTTCCTGATCGAGACCGTCAGCGCGATCGCGCCCAGCCCGGCGGTGCCGCTGCGGACCATCGTGGCCGAGGGCGATCCCACCGAATCGCTGGTCAAGGCCGCACAGGACGCCGACCTCCTGGTGCTCGGCAGCCGCGGCCGCTCGCCGTTCGCCGGGCTGCTGCTCGGCTCGGTCAGCCAGGGTGCCGCGGCCACCGCCTCCTGCCCGGTCGTCGTGGTCAAGCTGACCGACGAACCCTGAGCTGCCGGGCGGCCTTTCACCGGGCGGCTGGGGAGGCGCTCCGCGCGCTGTAGCACACGAACCCGGAAAGCGCCGCGCAGGTGACGGCGACCGCGCCCACGCACAGGGAATCGTCTGGTTCCACAGCGTGTCCGGAAGATGCCGCTCAGCATGTCGGCCGCGCCCGCCAGGACCAGCAGCGCCAGCGCCGCCGCGATATCCGGGGCCAGGCCGAGCCCGGTGATCGCCAGCCCCCAGGCCGCGGCGGCAGCGAGGCGTTCGCCAGCAGCAGCGCGACCTCGCTGGCCTGGCTGCCGAGCAGGGTAACCGTCCGGCTGGCGAACAGCAGGCGGAAGTCGCGCGAGGTCCGCAGCGGCGCCATGTCCGGGGCCAGCCGGCGTGGCCGACCCCGGCGGGCCGCGCCGCCGTGTTCGGCCGGACCTGTCACGGCCATCTCGGTCTCCAGTGCGATCAGGCGGGAGGGAGGGCGCACGACAGCGCCGCGACGGAGACCGCGAGAGTGACTGACCGGTGGTGACCAGCGCGAGCGGCCGGCTGAGCGTTCAGGAGAACGACAAGCTCGGCTTGGCCGTCAGATCGTGATCACGCAGGCGCCACCCTGCGGTGGCGCTGGCGCGAAGAGCTCGACCCCCGGCCCGGCCTGGTTCAGCCCGGCGCACGGATGCCGGAGGCCTGCGGTGATCGGCGTTCTGGCTGGCACGGTTCCACGGTATCGGCGGGCGCAACCGAAAAAAGCCCGCTGACCCCGCCCTCGGCGGCCCAGGACGATAGGCCGGGCTGACCAGAACTCCTCGATGTCCGGGCAGACGCCGGGGCCGATCGCCGCCCGCCCAGATACCGGGCCGAAGGGGTGGGGCCGGGCCACAACCGGCGGCGGGAGGTAGGTTGGGCGGATCGGGCGAGCGCGGGGCCGCCCGGCGTGCCCGAGGGGAGGACCGTGAGCGTCGGCAGCCTGGTCAGTTCCGGGCCGCTCATCCTGGCCGTGCCGGTCGCGGCGGCCGCCGGAGCGGTCACGTTCCTGTCCCCGTGCTGCCTGCCGCTCGTGCCCGGTTACCTGTCGTACGTGACCGGCATGTCCGGGACCGGCGCCCAGCCCGGGGCCCCCCGGGGCGGCAGCCACCCTGCCGGGTCCCTCGTGGCCACGCCCCAGCCGGCCGCAGTCCGGCCGGACGCGGTGGCGCGGCTG
>JASHPR010000716.1 GCA_030038015.1 Streptosporangiaceae bacterium | reverse complement strand
AGAAGGCCGCCGATGAATCTCAGCACCCGGCGGGTCCGGGCCATTTTCCGCAAGGACTTCCGCGAGTACCGGCGCAACGGCCGGATCATCGCGACGATGGCGGTCGTCCCGGTGATCTTCGCCATCACCCCGCTGGTCGACATGGCCACGACGGCGGTGAGCACGCTCCAGCAGCAGCACCTGCTGGTCTACCTGCTGGGAATCCCGGCGATCGTGCCCGCGGTGGTCGCCGCCTGGGCGGTGGCCGGCGAGCGCCAGCAGGGCACGCTCGAGCCGGTGCTCACGACGCCCATCCGCGGCGAGGAGTTCCTCCTGGCCAAGGCGCTGGCGGCGATCGTCCCCACGCTCGCGATCTCCTACGCGTGGTACGGGGTGGAGGCCGCCTGCGTCGGGCTGTTCGGGCGTCCGGGCGTGCCGGCCGCGCTCCTGCGGGCCCCGGTGCTGCTCGCACTGCTGCTGTTCACGCCGCTCGTGGCGGGCTGGTCGATCTGGATCGCCATCGCGATCTCCGCCCGCATGAACGACGTCCGGGCCGCGGCGCAGCTCAACGTGCTGGTGATCCTGCCGACGATCGCGGTGTCGGCGCTCGTCGCGTTCAACGTGATCCACCCGACGCCCGGCCTGGCGCTCGGCCTGGGCGCAGCCCTGCTCCTGTTTGACGTGCTCGGCTGGCGGATCGTGTCCCCCGCGTTCGACCGGGAACGGCTCATCGCCGGCACGAGGTGACCGGCGCCGCACTGATCACCGTCAGCCTCCCGGCAGCGGGAAACCCTGCCCGGCAAGGTACGCCCTGACCGCCTCCTCGATCTGGCGGGGCCAGGGCACCTGGTTGCGCCGGGCGATCGGCGGAGCCTGGCGGAAGAACACGGCGAACGTGGCCTCGCGCGCGGCAAGGACCGACCTCTCGTCAGGCGCCGCGGCGGGCAGGCTCTCCAGCACCCGCCGCTGGTGCCGGGTCAGCTTGGAGCTCCACTGCTTGGGCCCGGCCGGCGGCATCGGCTTGTTGGCCTCAACGAACAGCTGATACAGGAACAGCTGCACCTGCTGGACCGCGATGACTCCCATGAGCCAGTCGCTGCGGACGATCACGGCCGGAAAGTTGGCCGCCTGGCGGAGCGTCTCCTCGATGAGGTAGCCGATCCTTCCCGGGCTCGGCGGGGGGTCATGAGGCAGCGGGATCAGCGCGCCCAGGCCGTCCCTGTCGAACACGGCGACGCGCCGGGTCAGCGCGGTCGCCGGCAGCTTGCTGAGCGGCTCGGCGATGATGTCGATGCGCTCACAGGCCGGGGTCAGCGCGTAGCAGCTGCCCTCGCCCAGGGAGCGCGCGGTCAGCGTCGGGGTGATCGCGCCCAGCCACGTCTGCCACTCCTCGGCGAACCGGCCGAAGTCGGCGTCACGGACGGCGACGCATATGTCAAGGTCCGACGCGGCGTCGGCGGCTCCCCGCGCGATCGCGCCGTGCACCCACATGCCGCGGACCCGGTCGTCGGCCGCGAACACCTCGGCCGCCCGGTCGAACAGCGGCCCGTAGCTCGCCGGCAGCGCCGCCAGGCCCGCGGGCCGCGAGACGATCACATCAGGCATTATCCCGCTGCGCCGCGGGCAGCAGGCTGCGGAGCAGCGCCACGAGCCTGTCCTGCTCCCCCGGCGGCAGCGCGCCGAAACATGACCGGCGTCCTGGCGCAGCAGTTGCTCCTGGCCAGGCTCGCGATGGCGGAGGGCAAGGCCGGCGCGGGGAGGGCGATCGCCGGGGAGGTCAGCCGGCGGGCAGGAGCGCTCGGCCTCGCGCTGCACCAGAAGGAGGCGGATGCCCTGCTGGCCGGGTGAGGCGCACCTCCCCGGTGGCCGGCTCGGCAGGAGCCGCCGAGCCCGCTCTGCGCCTGCCGGGCCGCTCCTGCACTAGGCTCGACGGGTGCAGTTCGCGATCTCCATCCCGCAGCACGTGGCCGACGGCGCCTTCGACCCGGCCGCGATGCGCGGCTACCTCGCGCGCGCCGAGCAGCTGGGCTTCGCCAGCGCGTGGACGCAGGAGCAGGTCCTTGGCACGATCCCGCACCTCGGGCCGGTGGAGACGCTGACCTACGCCGCCGCGTGCACCGAGCGGATGCGGCTGGGCTGCGCCGTGTTCATCACGTCGCTGCACAGCCCGGTCCACCTGGCCAAGAGCCTGAGCACGCTCGACCAGCTCAGCCTGGGACGGCTGGAGGTGGGCATCGGCACCGGCGGGCGCAACCGGATGTTCTCCGCCTTCGGCGTCGACCCGGACAGCTTCGTCGCCAGGTTCAACGAGGGGCTGCGGCTGATGCGGGCGCTGTGGACCGAGCCCGAGGTCAACTTCAGCGGGCGGTTCTGGCAGCTCCAGGGCGCCGCGATGGAGCCCAAGCCGTACCAGAAGCCCGCCCCGCGCGTCTGGTTCGGCGGCAGCCACCCTGCCGCCCTGGGGCGCGCCGTCCGGCACGGCGACGGCTTCTTCGGCGCCGGGTCGAGCAGCACGGAGCAGTTCGCCAAGCAGGTGCAGATCGTGCGCGCCGAGCTGGCGGACCAGGGCAGGGATCCGGCGACGTTCCCCATTGCCAAGCGGGTCTACATCGCGGTGGACGACGACGGCGAACGGGCCAGGGAGCGGATGCGCGCCGCGCTCGGCCGGCTCTACGGGTTCTTCGGGCTCGGGGACATGACCCCGGTCTCGGTGTGGGGAACGCCTGATGCCTGCGCGCGGGGGCTGCGCGACGTCGCCGGCGCGGGCGCCGAGCTGATACTGCTGAATCCGCTGTTCGACGACGCCGAGCAGATGGAACGGCTGGCGGCGGAGGTAGTGCCGCAGCTGTCGTGACCGGAGCACGGGGGATCACATGCCTGAACGCCTGCTCTTTCAGGACGCCGACGGGCGCGTCCTGACCACGCGGGACCTCGAGGCGCTCACCGGGCAGGTGGACTGGCAGATCAGGGGCAGCCACACGGTGCCGGCCGAGGCGGTGCGGCTGCACGAAGAAGCGCGGGCGGCCGGGGCGCGGGGCGACTACGACCGCGCCCTCGCGCTCCTCGACGCCGCGCACGCTCTCGCGCCCGGCTGGCCTTACCCGGTGTACGACGCCGCGTTCACCTACCTGCTGCAGGGTGACACCGACACGGCCGAGCGGTGCTACGCCGAGGTGGACCGCTTAGCCCCGCGCGGCTTTTTCACCTGCAAGACCGCGCTCGACAGCCTGCGGCGGGAACGCGCCGGGGAGCTGCCCGCCGGGTTCTGCAGGGCGTTTGCCTCGCTGGAATCGCTCGGTGACCCGCCGCGGAAGCAGGCGATCCTCGAGGGCATGGTGGCCAGGTTCCCCGCGTTCGCGCCCGCCTGGAAGGAGCTGGCGGTCCTGCTGGACGACGCCGGCGACCGCCTGCGCGCGATCGGCAGCGGCCTCAAGGCCAGCCCCGACGCCGAGACCAGGGGAATGCTGCTGATCAACAAGGCCCTCGTGCTGCATCAGCGCGGCGAGCTGGGCGCGGCCGTTGCGATCCTCGGCGAACTCGCGCTGGACCCCGCGTCGACCCTGACCACACAGACCCTGGCGAAGGCCACGCTGGCCCAGGTCATCGACTGGCGGGCGGCCGCCGGGGGCTCTCTGTCCAGCGGGCGACACGGGACGGCCTAGCCCGGCTGGGCACCGCGCGCGCTGGCCAGTTCGTGCAGGCCGTAGCACTCCACGTGCTCCGGGTCGGCCAGGCTGATCGTCCGCACCCCCGCTCCGGCGAGCCGGTCATTGATCTCGTCGAACCGCTCCTGCACCAGCCGCTTCTCGGCATCGGTGATCTTGCCCTTGTGCGGCTTGCCCGCGTGGGCCGGGTCGCCGTAGTCGACGCGATCGGCGCCGCCCTGGCCGGCCGCGGCGGCCCTGGAACCGCGCCGGGCGGGCCTGGCGGCGAGGAGCAGTTCGGCCATGGGCCTGTCCGTGGCCAGGCCGTCGAACGACCCGGCGTCCATGGTCACCCGGCGCGGCTCCGGCTCGCCCGGAAGGTGCAGGTCGACCACGGCGACCCGCAGCGCCGCCTTCTCGATGGCCCTCGCCTCGTCGGCCAGCGCCTCGATCTCGACCGGGCCGCCGCCGAGCTCGGGATGCTCGTGTATCACGATGCGCGCCAGCGCGTCGTCCCTGGTGATGATCTCGCCGCTGAGGTCGCTGAACTTGACCGTCTTCTCACCCACTGAGCACGCCTCCCTGGACGCTTGGTCCGCCGTCTGGTGCAGGCCGGCCCGTCGGGCCGGCCTGCACGTGCCACCCTGCAGCACGCCAGCCATCCTGTCAAACATATGTTCGATACCGGCGCGTCGCCCGCGTCCAGGCCGGCCGGAGGAACGCATGGCTGCCGGGCGCAGGCGGTGGCCCGCTGGCGGGCCGGCCGGGCTAGCGGCCGGCCCTGGCGCGGACCAGCCCCGGGAGGGCCGCCGGGCCAGTGATGGGCCGGAACTGGCCGGAAGCGGCCCGCAGTGCCTCGTACTCGTCGCCGGTCAGCTCGATGCCGGCGGCGGCAACGTTGCTCTCGAGCTGAGCGACGCTGGACGCGCCGGGAATCGCGGTCACGGCCGGGCTGTGGATGACCCACGCCAGCGCGATCTGCGCCGGGGTGGCACCGTGCGCATCGGCCACCTCGCGCAGCGCGGCTATCAGGCCCTGGGCGCGGTCCAGGTTCTCCGGCAGGAACAGCGGGTTGGCGGCCCGGACCCGGTTCGATGGCCGGCTGTCCCGGTGATACCGGCCAGAGAGCAGGCCCTGCCCCAGCGGGCTGTAGGCGATCACCACACGGCCTTCCGACTCCGCGAACGGGATCAGGTCACGCTCCGGCGAGCGCGACACCAGGCTGTAGCGGACCTGGTTGCTCAGCACCCTGCTGCCCAGCGCCGCCTCGGCGGCGCGCCAGCGGTCCAGCGGGTAGTTGCTGACCCCCACCTCGCCCACCAGCCCGACGCGCTGCAGCGCGCGCATGCCGCGCATGATCGTGCCGTCGCGGAACAGCGGGTTCGGCTGGTGCACCTGGTAGAGGTCGAGCCTGCGGACCCCGAGCCGGTTCGCGCTTGCCACGGCGCGCTGCTCCACCACCGGCGGGACCGGCACCACCGGGAAGAGCTTCGTGGCCAGGAAGGCGGCCTCCCGGCGGTCCCCGAGGGCCCGGCCGAGGATCCGCTCGCTGCGCCCGAACCCGTAGATCTCGGCGGTGTCGAACAGGGTGACGCCCAGGTCGAGCGCGCGGCGGACGATCGCCTCCGCCTCCTTGGCCGCGTAGGCGTCGCCGTAGCCCCATTCCCTGGAGCCGAACTGCCATGTGCCCAAGCCGATCTTGGAAATCTTCGTTGTGGTGTCGATAGCCAGATAGCGCATGCTCCCAGTCTCCGCCCCGGGCCCGGCGGCGGACACCGGAACCCGCTCAGCACGCCCAGTCCCTCCGCTGCGGCGACCGCCGGCGCAGGTCTTCGCGCACGTCGGAGCCCAGGTGCCGGGTCTCGGTCCGGTTCAGCGCCGCGCCTGCCACGGCCCCGGTGAGCAGCGGCCCGAGCGATATGGCACTGCGCCCGGCCCGGGCGACCAGCCGGCGCTGCAGCCGCCTGCGCAGCGGCGAGCCGGCCACCAGGACCACACCGGCGGGCGCGAGGGCCACGCCGCGCCGGTGTGCCCACGCGGCGACGTAAGCCAGCATGCGCTCGGGGGCCGCGCCGGGAGCGCGCATCCCGTACACCTCGTGCAGCTCGGCGACCAGCTTGATCTCGATGCCGACCAGCGCCAGCGTCTCCACGGCCACCTCGACCGGGGCGCTGGGCAGGGGCAGCACCATGGCCGCTCCCGTTGCCGCGCCGACGACCGCGGCGGCGCGGCCGGCACCGTGAATCAGCGCGTCGGCGAGCTCCTCGGGGCCCAGGCCGGGAAACTGGGCGCGGAGCCGCTGCTGGTCCCGGACGGGCAGGCGGGGAGCCATCGCCAGCACCTCGGCGGTGAGCCAGCGGCCGCCGGAGGTGACCCCGCGCCAGCCTGCCCGCCCGCTGCGGCCGGCCAGCCGGGAGAACTCGGCCGTGAGCCTGCGGCGGCGTGACGGGCTCGGGGCCTCGGCAACCTCCCCGACCAGCTCGGCGATCTGGTCCGGCAGCGCCCCCGGCGGCTTCTCCACCTCGCTGCCGGGTCCGCGGCTGTTGTCCATGCGGTAGGGCTACCCCGGCGCGGAGGGCGTACGCGGGCCGCGGCCCCCGGCCCGGCTTCGGTAGTCTGGCCAGACGAGGTCAACGAGCCCCGGCGAGCGGGAGAGGGGAGCGGACGCCATGCCAGGGGACGAGATGTACGACCCGGCGTCGCTGGATGCGTCGGACACGCTCGACGGCGACCCCGGCGACGACCCGCTGGACCAGGGGATCGCGCCGCCGGACCGGTGGTCGCCCGGCGAGGGCTTCGGCACCACGGCGGAGGAGGAGCGCGAGGGCGAGTCGCTCGACCAGCTGCTCGCCGAGGAGGAGCCGGAACCTGACCCCTACGCGGAAGCCGACGAGGAGCCGGACGACGAGGACCGCCGGCCCGACGACCTGTTCGGCTACGCCGAGCCGCAGCCCCGGGCGGGGCGGCTGGTCGCCGAGGATGAGGGAGCGCACCCGGACGCCGAGGCCGACCTCGTCGCCCGCGACGTGGGCATCGACGCGGGCGCCGCCAGCGCCGAGGAGGCAGCGGTCCACGTGGACGACGAGGAGAACGGCTGAGCCTGGCCGGCGCGATGGACATGCGGGACGCGTAGTGTCGAAGCATGCCTGAGACGCTGCCGCTGTTCCCGCTGGGGACCGTGCTCTACCCAGGCTTGCTGCTGCCGCTGCACATCTTCGAGGAGCGCTACCGGCAGCTGGTCCGTGACCTGGCCGAGGGTCCCGAGCCGCGGCGCTTCGGCGTGATCGCGATCCGCGAGGGCCGGGAGACCGGCGTGGACGGCATCTCGGCCCTGTATGAGATCGGCTGCACGGCGACGCTGCGCCGGGTGTCGGAACGCGACGACGGCCGCTTCGACCTGGTGACCGTGGGCACGAACCGGTTCCGGCTCATCGCGCTCATCCACTCCAGGCCCTACCTGCAGGCCGAGGTGGAGCTCCTGCCGGAAGACGCCGGCGACCAGGCCGCGGCGGCGATCGCCGTCCCGGCCGTGCAGCGGGCGTTCCGCGGCTACATCGAGGCGCTGAACGCGCGGGTCACGACGCAGGTCAGCGTTCCCGACATGCCGGCCGAGCCCATCGCCCTCTCCTACCTCGTGGCCGCATCGGTCATCGCCGGCCTGCAGGACCGGCAGCTGCTGCTCGCCGAGCCCGACGCGGTGCGCCGCCTGAACGCCGAGCGGGTCCTGCTGTCCAGGGAGACCTCGATGCTGCGCTCGCTCACCTCGACGCCGGCCCCGGAGTTCCGGTACGCGCCGTACAGCCCGAACTAGGCCCCGGGGCTCAGGTACCCGCCCTGCAGCCCGGACCAAGCGGCAATCCGCTTCGCGTACCGGACCTCCATGACGCTCACCCCGTCGGTGACTTCCCACGCCTTCTCGGACCCGTCGCCGTGCCACCCCTGGGACTCGTAGAACCCGCGTGCCGGGCGGTTGGCCGCGAGCACCCACAGGCTCGCGTCCGTGAAGCCGGACTCGGCGAGCTTCCTCTCGGCGGCCGCGAGCAGCCGGCACCCGGCGCCCCGCCCCTGGCGAGCGGGATCCACGTAGATCGCGTAGACCTCGCCGCCCGGGAAGTCGTCCCGGCTCGGCCCGCCGAACACGAAACCCCCGATCTGGCCTTCAGACTCGAGCACGAGCCTGAACGTGCCTTCGGCCGGGTCGGCAAGCCTGCCGCGGTGGCGCTCGGCCCACTCGTTCACGTCCAGGCATGCCAGAAACTCGCCGGGCAGCAGCCCAGCGTAGGCGTCGCGCCAGGTGGCCATGTGCACGGTGGCGATCTCCGCGGCGTCCGCTGGCCGGGCCGGCCGTATCAAAGGGACTCCACACGCCACAGTTTCATGATCGTGGTTGATTGACGACACATATGGTAACAAATCAACCACGATCAAGGAGTTGCGGCCTGCGCGCCGCAACGGGTGGTGCTGAAGTTCCCTGAGCGGCCAGAGGGATCACCGGGGGAACGCCGGGCGGCCGGACGGGAACGCCAGGCGGCCGGACGGGAAACGCCGAACTGCCCGGGACGGGGACGCCAGGCCGCGGCGGGCGGGGTCACGCCTCCTCCGGGGTTTCGGGGGCGAATTCGGCCAGGATCGCTTCGGTGTGTTCGCCGTGCGCCGGGACCGGGCCGAGCACGGGGCCGAACCCGCCGTGCCGGGCCGGCGGCGGCAGCACGTCGACGTGCCGGCCGCCGGCGGCCACGGCGGCCCACCGCGACGCGAGCTGCGGATGTTCCAGCACCTCCGGCACGCTCCGCACCGACCCGTAAGGCAGGCCGGCCCGTTCCAGCCGCCGCAGCAGTTCCGCCGTTGGCAGCCGCGCCACCGCGGCGGCCAGGCGCCGCTCCACCTCGTCGCGCTGGCTGAGCCGGCGCTGGTTGCCGGAGAACCGGCCGTCGAGCATGTCGGGCAGGCCGAGCACGTCGCCGCACAGGCGGGCCCACTCGGCCTCGTTCTGCACGGCGAGCAGCACCTCGTCTCCCTCGGCGGTCAGGTAGCCGCCGTAGGGGACGATCGTCGCGTGCCGCGCGCCCGTGCGGGGCGGCGCCGTGCCGGTGAGCCTGGCCAGCTGCAGCGGGTGCGACATCCACTCGGTGAGCGCGTCGAACAGCGACACCGTGACGGTGCCGCCGCGGCCGGTCCGCTCGCGCTGCAGCAACGCGGACAGGATGCCGCTGTAGGCGTACATCCCGCCGGCGATGTCGGCGACGCTGAGGCCGGCCTTCGCCGGCGCCTCCTTCGAGCCGGTCACCGCCAGCACGCCAGCCTCGGCCTGCACGAGCAGGTCGTAAGCCTTGCGCCCGGCATAGGGGCCGTCTTCGCCGTAGCCGCTCAGCTGGCAGGCGACCAGCCTCGGATGGCGGCCGGCGAGCCGGCCGGGCTCAAGCCCGAGCCGCTGGATCGCCGCCGGGGCGAGGTTGCACACGAAGACGTCCGCCCGCGCGATGAGCGCGTCGAGCACCCGCCGTCCGCGGGCGGTCTTCAGGTCAAGGACGACCGATTCCTTGGACCGGTTCAGCCAGACGAACCAGCTCGACATGCCGTCCCCGGCGGCGCTGTCGTAGTCGCGGGCGAAGTCGCCGCGGCCGGGACCCTCTACCTTGATCACCCGTGCGCCCAGGTCCGCGAGCTGCCGGGTGGCAAAGGGCGCGGCCACCGCCTGCTCCAGGGCCACCACGAGCATCCCGTCCAGCGGGCGGCCGTCAGGAACGATCTCCATTGCCCTCTCCCCGGCATCACCCGGGCGTTGCGGATTTGACCGGCCAAATCGAGCCCAGGATGCCAGCAAGCCTAGCGACGGCAGCCCACCTGCCGCCCGCGGCGGTTCGCGATCGCCCGGCGGTGCCTGGTGAACCGGCGGAACGCAGCCTTGACGGAATGCACCGGCACTCCGCAATATGGCCGTCTAAACAGAAGCCCTTTCGTCCGTCGATCTCACGCTGAGCACGTGGGCAGCCGTGAGGAGGAGGAAAGGGTCCAGCATCTCGCCACGAGCCGGAGCCAGGGCTTGGACAGAGCCGTTTCCCCCGCACCGCGTGCCGCACCTGGCGGGCCCGGCTCGGCCAGAGCCGTTTCCCCCGCACCGCGTGCCGCGCCTGACGGGCCCGGCGAGGACAGCGCCTACCGGCAGGTGGCCTCCGGCCTGCGCCGGGCGATCGCCGCCGGGCGGTACCCGGCCGGCCAGCGGCTGCCCACCGAGGCCGAGCTGGTCAGCGCCACCGGGCTGAGCCGCCAGACCGTGCGCCGGGCGTTCCAGGAGCTTGTCACCGACGGCGCCATCTACCGGGTGCGCGGCCGCGGCACGTTCGCCGTTCCCGGCGACGGGAAGTACCTGCGGTCGTTCGGCAGCGTCGACGACCTGATGGCGCTGTCCCTGGACACCGAGATGCAGGTCGTCGAGCCGCTGCACGTGCTGGCCAGCCTCGATGCCGCCAGCGGGCTGGAGGTCGACGACGACATGGTGATGGCCATGTCGTTCGTCCGGCTGCACGAGGGCGCGCCGTTCTGCTACACCCGGGTCCACGTCCCGCTGCGGCTCGGCCGCAGGCTCCGGGAGCTTCCCGAGCTCGCCGGCCTGGCCGAGCCCGGCGCCCGGGCCCGGGTCACGGTGATCAGCCTGCTGGAGCGGGTCAGCGAGCAGCCGATCCACGGCGCGCTGCAGAACGCCACGGCGGAGGCGGCCAGCGCCGAGGTCGCGCGCAGGCTCGGCTGCGCGCCGGGCCGGCCGGTGCTGCGGATCGACCGGCTGTACCGCGACCGCGACCTGCGGCCGCTCGAGCTCGCGGTCAACCACTTCAACCCGGATCGGTACTCGTACCGGCTCCAGCTGCGCCGCGTGGATCCGGCGGGCCGGCAGGCGGGCCCGCGGTGACCAGCGGCCTGCTGCC
>JASHPR010000715.1 GCA_030038015.1 Streptosporangiaceae bacterium | reverse complement strand
TGCCTCCGGCAGCAGCCGCTCACGCCGCTGCTGCTGCCCGGCGGGCGTGTACCCCCCGTTGCGCACGCCGCTTGCCCCGGTCCTACCCCGGCAGCCAGCCGGGGTCACGACCCGGTCTCTCCGGCCACGGGCCACCCTCCCCCGCCGCGTGAACGCGCGGCCTCAGCCCGCGGCGGCGGCCAGGGCCGGCAGCAGGTAGCGGATGCGCGCCCGCAGTTCCCTGGCCGTGGCCAGGAACGCGTCGAGGTCCGGGGGATGTGCCTGCCCCGGGTTCGGGATGCTCCAGTGCACGGCCGGCCCGGGCAGGTCACCGCAGTTCTCCCTGGCCCGGTCGCACAGCGTGATCACACGGCTGAAGCTCTCGCCGCCGAGGCCGCTCAGCGGCGTCGGCCGGTGGCCGCTGATGTCCACCCCGTGCTCGGCCATGGCGGCGACGGCGAGGGGGTGCAGCGTCCCGGGCGTGACGCCCGCGCTGCGGGCGGTCACCAGGCCGCCGCCCAGGTGGTTCAGCCAGCCCTCGGCCATCGGGGACCGCGCGCTGTTGCCGCTGCAGATGAACAGGACGCGCCCGTGCGGCCCGGCCGCGGGCCCGGCGGTCCCGGCCGCGGGCCCGGCGGTCCCGGCCAGCAGGCCGGGGTGGATCCTGGCGGCCATGTCGCCGACCGCCTGCCCGATGGCGTCCAGGTCCAGCGCGTGGTAGCTGTCCCGGCCGTCGGCGGCGCTGCGCCGCGCGCTGACCAGTCCCGCCTCGCGCAGCCGTGCCAGGTGATACGAGACCAGGCTCGGCGCCTGGCCGGTGCGGGCCACGAGTTCGCTGGTCCGCAGGTCCCCGGGCACGAGGAGGCCGACGATCGTCCAGCGCAGGTCGTGCGCGAGCACGCCGAGAACTGGCGGCGAAGACGTGACGGCCATGCCTCATTATGACAAACTCAATTGAATAATTCACTTCTGACTGTCGGAGCGCGGGGTGGCCGATGCAGGCGGATGATCGCGCCAGGCACCTGCCCGGGCAGCAGCGCCGCGGGCTGTTCACGCGCTCCGCGGGGCAGGAGCCCGCGGTGGGACAGGAGCCGCTGGCGGGACAGCAATTGGCGGCGGCGCCGGTGGCGGCGCGGGGACCGGCGGTGGGACGGGACCCGGCGGCCGGGCAGGTGCCGGGGCGGGAGCGCGTGCCGCTGCTGACGATCGCCCGCGAGTGGGGCCGCATCGGCTGCATCGGCTTTGGCGGGCCGCCCGCGCACATCGCGCTGCTGCGGGCGCTGTGCGTGGACCGTCGCGGATGGGTCTCCGCGCAGGAGTTCGAGGACGGCGTGGCGACCGTCAACCTCCTTCCCGGCCCTGCCTCCACCCAGCTCGCGATCTTCTGCGCATGGCGGCTGCGCGGCTGGCGCGGCGCTCTGGTCGGCGGCGCGTGCTTCATCGTTCCCGGGCTGATCCTCATCCTGGCGCTGTCGGCGGTGTTCCTGGCCTCCCACCCGCCGCTGTGGATCACGGGCGCCGCCGCCGGCGCGGACGCCGCGGTCCCCGCCGTCGCGATCAGCGCGGCCGCCGGCCTGGCACCGGCCAGCTGGCGCAGGGCCGGGGCGGCGCGCCTGGCCCGGATCCGGTGGGCGGCCTACCTCGTCGCCGGCGGCCTCGCCGCGGCGCTGATCGGCCCGTTCCTCGTGCTGGCCCTGCTCGGCTGCGGCCTGCTCGAGATGCTCGTGCGCGTTCCCCCGCGGGCCCGCCGCCCCGGCCAGCAGGGAGCGCTGCTGCCCCTGGCGGTGGCGCCCGTGGTCGCGGCCGGCGGCCTGGCGTCGGTTGCCTGGGTGGCGTTCAAGGTCGGCGCCCTGTCCTACGGCGGCGGCTTTGTGATCATTCCGCTGATGCAGCACGATGTCGTGCACACCTACCACTGGATGACCAGCGCCCAGTTCCTCAGCGCCGTCGCGCTGGGCCAGGTCACGCCGGGCCCGGTGGTGCAGACCGTGGCGGTGGTCGGCTACGCCGCCGCCGGCGTCGGCGGCGGGCTGCTCGCCTCGCTGGTCGCGTTTTCCCCGTCGTTCGTGTTCGTGCTGGCCGGAGGGCCGCGGTTCGGCCGGCTGCGCCGCAACGCCAGCATCCAGGCCTTCCTGACCGGCGCCGGGCCCGCGGCCATCGGCGCCATCGCCGGCGCCACCATCCCGCTCGGCCTTGGCCTGTCCCACCTGTGGCAGCTCGCGGTGCTCGCCATGGCCGCGGCATGGCTGCTGGCGCTGCGCCGCGGGGTGGTCACGGCCATCGTGGGCGCCGGCGTGATCGGCGTCGTGGCCGTGCTCGCCGGAGCCCCGGGCTGACCCGGCGGATGGCGGGCGGGGGACATGGAAGGCCGCGCCGCTGGCCCCGGCTGGCGCCAGGCGCCCCGATGCGGGACCATCGCCCTATGACCTCCTTGGCGCTGGCCGGCCGCCATGCATAACGTCGGCGTGGTCCTGCACCCGCAGCGTGATTCCGCGGAGGCCGTGAACGCCATACTCGACTGGGCCGAGCGCAGGTCCATCGAGGTCCTCGGCATCGTCTCGGAGATCAGCCGGCTCCGCTGCGCCGCGGTCGGCGTCACCGCCGAGGAGCTGGGCCGCCGCTCGGATCTCATCGTCAGCCTCGGCGGCGACGGCACGATGCTGCGCGCCATGCGGCTGGCCGACCAGCAGCGTGCCCCGGTGCTCGGGGTGAACCTGGGCAAGCTGGGGTTCCTCGCCGAGATCGACGTGCCGGACCTGCCGGACGCGCTCTCAGCGGTCGACTCGCACGAGTACCTGATCGAGCCCCGGCTGGCGGTCGACGCGGTCATCGGCGGCAAGGTCGCGACCGCGTTCAACGACGTCGCCGTGGTCCGCGTGCCGGGCCACGGCAGCGCCAGGGTCACCGTCCTCGTCGATGATCACCGGTTCGTCGGGTACGCGGCCGACGCGGTGGTGGTAGCCACCCCGACCGGTTCCACCGCTTACAGCTTCTCTGCCGGAGGGCCGATCATGAGCCCTGCGGTGGAGGCCCTGATGGTCACGCCCGCCGCACCGCACTCCGGCTACAACCGCGGGCTCGTGCTTTCCGTGAACGACACGCTGGCGCTGGACATCTTGCCCGGCAGCGGCGAGCTGGCCGTGGAGGTCGACGGGCAGGTCGTGGACTATGTGGCCGCCGGAGACCGGATCGACCTCCAGCCCAGGCCGGCCGCTGCGCGCGTCGTCCGCCTGGGCCACACCACCTTCTATGAGCGTGCCAGGCGCAAGCTGCGGCTGACCGACTCGGCGGAGATCCCCGCCGGCTTCTGACCGCGTCCCCCGTGATCAGCCCCGGCCGGGCCCCCGGCGAGGGTGCGGCGTGCCCGGGAGGCTAGCCGCGGTGAGCGGCGCTGGCCGTGGCATCCGCCCCGGCCAGCGCCGACCCGAGCAGCCAGTCCTCGACGCCGGTGAGCCGCATGATCCTGGTGACGGCCCGCGACGGGCTCGTCAGCTCGACCCTTCGCCCCGCCTGCTCCGCGTGTGCGGTGACCCGGATCAGGGCACCGAGGCCGCAAGCGTCGCAGAAGGCCACCTCGCTGAGGTCTGCCCGGACCGGCCCGTCGTGGTGATCGATGACGTCGGCGATGAACCGGATCGTCCGGTCGGCCGTGGCCAGATCCAGGTCACCGCGCATGGTCACCGTGGCGAGCCCGTCCGGGGAGACGCGGCAGTTCAGCTGGATCAGGCCCGCTGCTGCCCCGCCGTCGGCCGTTACGTCCACGCCCGCCGCACCATGCTCAGCAAGCGCCCGGCCGCGGCCGATCGCCATGACTCCTCCTTGCGCGGGCTGCAGGTGAGCGATCCCCGCCACAGGTCGTGCCGCGCCCGGGTGGGACAGCTCGTGATGCCAGGGAAGCAGACGAACCTGGGAATTTACCAGGTGGGAGGTCTGTAACTGCTCAGGGCTTGCCGATGCTTTTTACACGTTGCCGCAATGTGACTGGTTCAAGGCAGCTTCCAGTCCACGGGCTGCGCGCCTTGCTCCTCGAGCAGATGGTTGGCCCGGCTGAACGGCCGGGAACCGAAGAACCCCCGGTCGGCCGAGTTCGGGCTCGGGTGCGCCGACTCGATGCACGGCACGCCGGCCAGCAGGGGCGCCAGGTTACGGGCGTCGCGGCCCCACAAGATCGCGACCAGCGCGCCCCCGCGGGCGGCCAGCGCCCTGATGGCCTGCTCAGTGATCTCTTCCCAGCCCTTCCCGCGGTGCGAGCCCGGCAGGCCGGGCTGGACGGTCAGGACCCTGTTCAGCAGCATCACGCCACGCTCGCTCCACGGGCTGAGGTCGCCGGTCGCGGGCGCCGGGTAGCCGAGGTCCTGGCGGTACTCGCGGAAGATGTTCACCAGGCTCGCGGGCAGCCGCCGGACCTCAGGTGGCACCGAGAAGCTGAGGCCCACGGGGTGCCCCGGCGTCGGGTACGGATCCTGCCCCATGATCAGCACCCGGACGTCGGCGAACGGCTGCTTGAATGCCCGCAGGACAAGGTCCCCGGCGGGCAGGTAGCGGCGGCCCGCCGCGACCTCCGCCCGGAGGAAGTCGCCCATCGCCTCGATGCGGCCGGCCACCGGCTGCAGGGCAGCCGCCCAGCCCTCATCGACAATCTCCCGCAACGGCCGTCCCGCCATGGAACAAACTCTAGGGTCACCCGCCGGCAGCCGGGCCGGCTGGCGCTAATTGGCCGGGGCGGGGCGGCGGGACCTGGGTGGCCGGGCGGCGGGGCTGGGTTGCCACGGCCGGGGTGGCTGGGTGGCCGGGCGGCAGGGCTTGGGTGGCCCTCGCGGCGCGGGTCGCGCTGGGCCGGGGTGATGGCTGGGTATCCGCTGCGGGCTGTTCGCGAGCGTATCGCGGGCCTAGACTCGCTGGGAGGTGATCTCATGGACGATGTCGGCGACCGGTTCCTCGACCTGGTGCATGATCTTGAGGACGTCACTCGCTGCCTCTCCCCGGATCAGGCCCACCTGCAGTTCGACGCGACGACGCTGCAGGTGTTCTGGAAGAGGTGGCCACACCTGTCCGCCTGGGCTGGCTCGCTGTGGCGCCTCCTGTCCGAGGAGCTGTCCGGGCCGTCCAGGCCGCACCTGGATCCCGAGCTTGACGAGGTAGGGGACAGCGGCTGACGCCATGGCGAGTCTCAGGGACCTGATGAACACCACCGTGGTGACCGCAGAACCTGGCACCACGGTGGCCGAGGCGGCGGCCGGGATGGTGCGCGCCAGGACCGGATCCGTGATCGTGCTGCAGGGCCGGTTCCTGGCGGGCATCCTGACCGAGCGTGATGTGCTCCGCGCCGCAGCCTCGGGCGAGGACCTCACGGTCTCGCTCGTCTCCGCGTGGATGTCCGCCGACCCGCAGGCCGCCAGCCCGGACATGTCGGCGGACGAAGCCGCGCAGATCATGCTGATGAACGGCTTCCGCCACCTTCCGGTGCTGGACGGCCGCGAGGTGTGCGGGGTCGTCAGCATCCGCGACCTGTTCGCCGCCAACATCAGGCGCTGAGCTTGGCCAGCTCCGCCTGGCTGGTCACCTCGTGCTGCTCTTCGTCGAGGCGGGCCCGGGCCGGGTTCCACCGGCCCCGGAGCAGCGGGATGCATGCCACAAAGAACAGGGCGCCCGCGAAGCACACCCAGTACCAGTCCCGCCACTGTCCCGGCGCCTGTGCCGCGGCCTGCTGCACCGCGGCGCCATGCGACTCCAGGTAGGGGAACACCTGCGGCGGGACCTTCGACAGGGCGGTCAGCTGCGCGGCATAAGGCTTCAGCTTGTCCAGCACCGGGGCCGCGGAGACCACGCTCTCGATGGCCGCGGAGCTGCTGTCGATCGTCGTGAGCACGCCCAGGCCCGTGGCGCCGCCGCCCGCGGCGGCGACGGCCTGGTTGACCAGGGCGGGCGGGATCGCGGCCGGATCCGGGTAGGCGGCCAGCCTGGCGAACAGGGCCGGGTGAGCCTGGATCACCGACAGCTCGGGCGCGAACTCCGCCGCGTCGAGAAGCTGGGTCTTGTACCTGGTCACGGTCGCGACGATCGCGGGATGCGATCGCGCGAACGCGATCTCGCTCCGGTACGTGGCCGCGTAGGACGCCGCGGTGGTCCCGTAGTTGACCAGGGGGGTCACCGACGTGATGAAGAACGGGATGACCAGGAACGCGGCGAAGACCAGGGCCCGGATGATCCAGCCCCAGATCGCCAGCCCGGTGGCGATCAGCGCCGGGTTCCTGGCCTCGACGGTCTCGGTGAAGCTGGCCATCCACGGGGGGTAGGCGATGCCGAGGAACAGCGACAGCAGGGCCAGGATCACCGCAAGCGTGTAGTAGCCGGGATGGCGGCCCGCCTGCTCCAGGTACACCCATGTCATGAGCGCGGTGCCGGCCCCGCCGATCACCATGAACGGCTTCCGCACCCGGATCAGGTCGGAGATCATGCCGATCAGGATGACCGCGATGACGTTGAAGCCCCAGTTCCAGTTCAGCAGCCCGTTCGCGTTCTTCGCCGAGAAGCCGAACACGGTGGACAGGTAGATCAGGCCGAA
>JASHPR010000714.1 GCA_030038015.1 Streptosporangiaceae bacterium | reverse complement strand
GCCGCGCGCGGGAACCGCGACGCGACCGCGGGCAGCGGGCCGAGCGCCCCGGCGGCGGCCGAGCGATGCCTGGCCGACCCGGTCAGGGCAGCGTAGCTGAGCAGTGCCCCGGCGGCCGCGAACGTGCCGGACGGGCTCGGGCCGTCCGCAGGGTCAGCGGGCCGGTAGATCAGCGGCTCGCCGTCGTCGGCCGTGTCGTAGAAGCCCTCCGCCGAGTCCCCGAACCTGTCCAGCGCGGTCTCGAGAAGCTGGCCGGCCAGTATCACCCACCGGTCTTCCCCGGTGACCCCGGACAGGGACAGGTATCCCTCTGCCACGCAGGCGTAGTCCTCGAGCACGCCGGCGCTGGCGCCGGGGATCCCGTCCCTGGAGGTACGGGCGAGCCGGCCACCGGAAAGGTGGGTCCCGGCGAGCAGCCCGGCCGCGCCGCGCGCCGCCTCGATGAATTCCGGGTGCTCGAGAAGCAGGCCGGCCTCGGCGAGAGCCGCGATCGCCAGGCCGTTCCAGGCGGCGACGACCTTGTCGTCCCTGCCAGGGCGGACCCGACGGCCCCGCGCGTCGAGCAGCGCGGCGCGGACAGCCGCGAAGCGCTCGGCGTCTGCCGGGTCCCGGCGCAGCTGGAGCACTGAAGCGCCCCGCTCGAAGGTTCCCTGGCTGGTCACGCCGAAGGCCTCGGCCGCGTACTCCCCGTCGGCCTGCCCGAGGACCTCACGGAGCTGGCCCGGCGTCCAGACGTAGAACCTGCCTTCCTCGCCCTCGCTGTCGGCGTCGAGGGCCGACGCGAAGCCGCCCCCCGCGGTGCGCAGCTCGGCGATCATCCAGGCGCAGGTATCGTGGGCGACCCGGCGGGCCAGCTCGGAGCCTGTCCGGCGCCACCAGTGCGCGTAGACCCTGGCCAGCAGGGCGTTGTCGTAGAGCATCTTCTCGAAGTGCGGCACCACCCAGCCTGCGTCCACCGAGTAGCGCGCGAACCCGCCGGCGAGCTGGTCGTACATGCCGCCGCGGGCCATCGCCTCCATGGTGCCGGCGGCCATGCGCAAGGCCAGCTCCCCGGACAGCCCCCGGTCCCGCTCGTAATGCCGGAGCAGGAACTCGAGCACCATCGACGGCGGGAACTTGGGAGGGCCCCCGAACCCGCCTCGTGCCACGTCGTAGCCTGACTCCAGCCCGGCGATCGCGGCCGCGCAGGCCTGCCTGAGCTGCTCCTGCCCCGGCGCCGCCCCGCCCGGCGCGACGCTCGACATCTGCTCGGCCAGGGCCGCGGTGATCCGCTTCGCCTGGCCGGTGACCTGGCCGCGGTCCTTGCGCCAGGCGTCGGCCACGCCGACGACAAGCCTCCGGAACTGCTCCCGGGGGAAGTACGTGCCGCAGTAGAACGGCTCCCGGTCCGGGGTCATGAAGACCGTCATCGGCCAGCCGCCCTGGCCGGTCATGGCCTGCGTCGCGGTCATGTAGACGGCGTCCACGTCCGGGCGTTCCTCGCGGTCCACCTTGATGGATACCAGGTTCTCGTTCATCAGCGCCGCAGTCTGCTCGTCCTCGAACGACTCGTGCGCCATGACGTGGCACCAGTGGCATGCCGAGTAGCCGACGGACAGCAACACCGGCACCCCGCGGCGGCGCGCCTCGGCGAATGCCTCATCGCACCACGGCCACCAGTCCACCGGGTTGCCCGCGTGCTGGAGCAGGTACGGACTCGTCGCATCGCGCAGCCGGTCAGCCATGTTCTCCATCTTGCCCTGCCGGCCAGCGTGATCCGCGGGCAGCGGGTAGTCAGAAAACCCGCCGCGGGCTGCTACCGTGCGTGTGTGACGACTTCCAGGCCAGCGACCCGGCCGCCCGGCCGCGGCACCCGGATCCGGGGTACCCGCCAGGCGGAGGCGCTGTCGGCTGTCCTGGACGGGCTGCCCGGATTCTTCAGTGCGCAGCAGATCCACGCCGAGCTGCGCAGCCGGGGCGAGCACATCGGGCTCACCACCGTCTACCGGCACCTCCAGGTGCTCAGCGAAGACGGGCGGGTTGACGCCATCCGCGACTCCAGCGGCGAGACGCTGTACCGCAAGTGCCGCAGCGATGCCCATCACCATCACCTGACCTGCCGCAACTGCGGCCGGAGCGTGGAGGTGGAGGGCCGCGCCGTCGAGCGCTGGGCCGAGCAGGTGGCCGCCGAGGCCGGCTTCACCGACGTGGGGCACACCGTGGAGCTGTTCGGCCACTGCCCGGACTGCACCGCCGCTTCCTGACGCGGCCCGGTCGGCGCGGCGCGCCGCCGCTTCCTGACCGCTGCCCGGCTCAGGTCCGCGCGCCGCCGCTTCCTGACCGCTGCCCGGCTCAGCGCCGGGCCGGCTCCCCCGCCGCCGGGCCGACGTTCGCGCTGAGCCACGCGCAGAGCGGCCTGCTGGCGGTCAGGAACGAGGTGACGCGCTCCTTCGCCGCCGCGGTGCCGAGCCAGGGCTCGACCGGCCATTCCCGCCAGGCGACCAGGCCTTTACAGCGGATCAGTCCGATCCGCGGGTGGTCGGCGGGGTAACCCCGCGGCGCGGTCTTCAGTGCGCCCTCGCCGTGCACGGCGATCCCGTGCCGCTCGACGCCGGCGATGACGCCCTCAAGTTCTCCGCCGGTGTCGTCGCTGGCCACGGCGCGGCGGTAGCGGTCCAGCTGGTCGGGTGCCATCATGTGCATGCCGCTGCCGGCGGCGAGCCCGGCGGCGGAGAACTGGATGTAGCCGTCGCCGATGAGCGCGGCGATGCTGGTCTTGTACGGGGACTTGTCCTTGCTGAACCTGACGTCGCGGTACGGCCGGAAGATCTTGGTCTCGCCGAACTGAGGAGCGAGTTCCTCCAGCAGCTCGTGCATGGGGCCGAGCACGTTCTCCTCATAAACCGTTTTGTTCGCGGTCCAGTAGGCCTTGGAGTTGTCCGCCTCCAGGCCCTCGTAGAAGTCCAGCGCCTCGGCTGGCCACCCCTGAAACGACATCGCCCGAACCTCCCGTCTCGCTCGTGTCAGCGATTCTGCCAGCTTCCTGGTCAGTGAATACGCGAGTGTGTGCGGAAAGTGTCGTAATCACAGCCAAAATCGAACACGCTACGGCCGAAGCCGGGCGGCACGGCGGC
>JASHPR010000713.1 GCA_030038015.1 Streptosporangiaceae bacterium | reverse complement strand
TTCCGCAAAGAGCACATCGGGAAACTGAACCGACGTAGCAACTGAATAAATAGCCTGACGGCGGGCTGCGTGACAGCCGGTTAACGGTACGAGCCAAAGGCTAACCAGATGGGGAGCGAGCCAGACTCTGTGGAAGGAGAATCTGCGCGATGGCTACCACGAGGGAGCCGTATTCCCGATATCCACCCGCTCCACCGGCAGCCCCGTATGGCGGCCCGGATATCTACCAGCCAGACCTCTATCCCGACGATGCCGCAGGTACATGGGATGAGGAAGAGCAGCCGGCTGATGACTACGAGCCACAGCGGCCCCAGCCACCGCGGCGTGCGGCCAAGAGCCGCGTGGAAGAGCGGCGGGCGGACAGAAGCCGCGTCGACGAATGGATGGACAAGGACTTCAAGTTCGGCGGCTCGCGGATCAAGCGGAAGGCGGTCGCACTAATCCTGCTGGGCGCCCCTGCGGTGGTCCCCCTGTTCTTGATGGCGCCCGCGTTCTTCACGACAAACTTCAACACCGTTTCGGTGTCGGTCGATGACACGCTGGGGACCGGGGCCGAGTTGTGCCTGTTCCTGTGCCTGCTCGTCAGCCCTATGGTCACGCTCACCGGGCAGCGGTGGTTCTTCGGGCTGCGGCGCTGGTACGGGATCATGATGGCGTTCACCGCCCTCGGCGACGGATTCGCCGCGGGCTTCACCGATACCTTCGCGAACGGCTTCTTCGGGCGCCTAGGCGGGCACGTCTTCGAGCTCATGGGCTTCATGATGATGATGCTGCTCGTCCCGCTGCTGATCACCGGCAACCCGTGGGCGCAGCGCAAGCTCGGCCGGTACTGGAAGACGCTGCACCGGCTCATCTATGTCATCTGGGGGCTGCTCTTCTTCCACCTGATTCTGCTGGAGGGAGCCGGGTTCGAGAGGGGGAGCAATGGCTCCGGCTTCGCCGGTGACGGTGACCCCATCTTCCATCAGCGCCTCTACCAGTACTCAGCGTGCAGCCTCTTCCTGCTCACCCTCCGGCTGCCACCGGTAAAGCGCTGGATCGCCGCTCGCCAAAGCGAAGGCCGGAACTGGCTCGTATGGGTAACCATCGCGCCGATTTTCGCGCTATTCATATTCGGAATGATCTTCATCGTCAACGAGGAGATCTTCAAGGGGATCGACTCCTTCAGGGAGACCCCCGCCGCCGAATGAGGCAGCGATCGTCATCGCTGGGCGGGCGGCAGTCCGAAGCTGCCCCCGCCCAGCGGGACGGTTAGGAGAGGGATTTGATATGAGCGCGATGTACGACGAGACGTACGCCGAAGACGGCGACGTCCAGGCGAGAATCGGCGGCTTCCTGCTCATGGCTATTGCCATCCTCGCTGGTATCTTGGTGATCGCGGGCCTCATCTACGCTATGGGTACCGGCGCGCGTCATAGGGCCGCGGTTCTCGCCGGCGGCTGCGAGCCCAGCCTGTTCATATCGGGCTTGCCTTGCACTACCCAGCAGATGGTGATCAGCCAGTACGAGGGGATCGTGAACCCGGCCATCAGGCAACTGACCGCTGACACGGCCGCCTACCGCGCCAACGAAGGGCGTCATCTCGTTGCGGCCGAAGCGGCCCTTACGGCGGAGGTGGCGACGGAGCAGGCGCTCGACAACAGCCTGGCCGCAATGACGTTCACGCCCCAGAACAGAGCCAGAGCCCTTGCGCTGAACACGAACGCAAGTGCAACCGGGAACCAAAACGTGCCGCCGGCCGCGATCACGTTCACGCCCCAGATGACAGTCGTCGCCGATGCGCTGATCCAGGCTAACCAGGCCCTCGCCAACCTGACCGCCGAGCAGGCACGGTCGTCCTCACTCACCGAGTTGCGGTCGTTCAACCCCAGGGCTGAAGCTGCCGGCGCCGCCGTGCAGACCGAAATGAAGCTCCTCCACGAGGCCGTTACTGCGCCACTTACGGCGGGCTGAGCTGACCGGGCCTGCGCGAGTGGACCGCCGCGGGCCGCAGTAGCAGATCAGCACGCGCCCGGCGCCTTCCCACCCTGGTTGGGAAGGCGCCGGGCGCGTTTTGCACGGCCAGGACTCCCGCATCGGGTCGCGTACGGTCGGTGCACGGCTGCGGGCCCGGCGGCGCTGGATGCGCGGGGGGTGGCCGAGAGCGCTGGCCGCCAGCCCTGGCGGCCCTGACGGTCTATATCGCGCCGAACGGCACCGGGCTGCGCTCCATGAAGGTCTCGATCGAGTAGCCGGGCGCATGGCGCTCGTCGCGAACTCCACCACCAGGCTCGAGCTGTCGCAGGTGTCCTGGAGATCCCCAGCACCGGCTCGCCGCGCTGCAGGCCGAGGGCCAGCGCGTCAGCTTCGCTGGCAGCCCCGGCGGCGAACGCCTGCTTTGCCCGCGCCATGCGCACCCCGTAGCGCGCCTCGAGCATCGGGTACAGCGAGCCGTCCAGCAGCGGATCCGCGCCGGCCAGCCCGGCGAACCCTGGCATACGGCAGCCGCGAGCGCTGCACGATGGCCGGGCAGCCGTCCACCAGGCGCACCCGGCGAACCGCCGCGGTGATCAGGCTGGTCTCGACGTCGTAGCCCTGCTGGTGCATCTCTTCGGTAAAGCTCAGCAGCAGGTCCATGCTCCTGACCGGGCGCTGGCCGGCGAACATCCCCAGGCCCTGCCTGCGCACGACGGCGCCCTCGGAAGCCAGGGCGCCGACCGCCTGCCGGATCGTCATGCGCGCGACACCGTAGCGGGCGGCGAGCTCGGCCCCGGAGGGCAACCGCATCCCCCGGCCCCCTTCACCGGCGCCGAGCCGGGACCGGATGTCGTCACGGATGCAGACGTGAGCGGGCCGGCTCATCGCTTTC
>JASHPR010000712.1 GCA_030038015.1 Streptosporangiaceae bacterium | reverse complement strand
TATTCGGCCGGGCCGATCGGCAGGCCGGTGGCCACCAGCGCCTTGCCCTTGGACCAGGCGATGATGTCGGCCGGCATGGCCTCGATCTGGGAGGTCGGATTAGAGATCGGGAAGATGACCGGCCGGGGCGTTCCGGCGCTCATCGTCTCGACGACCTGCCGGCTGAAGGCCCCGTGCGCCGTCGAGGCCCCGATCAGGACCGTCGGCTTGACCTGCCCGACCACGGTCTCAAGCGTGATGATGCCCGAGGAGGCCCGGGCCTGGCGCAGCGCGGCCATCTGCGGCCAGCGGGTGGCGGCGGACGGATCCACCTGCACGGGCATGGTGGCCCAGCCCGCGACCTCGGCGGCCGGGCGGGCGTAGGGACGCTGGTAGTCCAGGAGGCCGTCGCCCATGTCCTCGGCCAGCAGGCCGGGGAGGTCCACGATCCAGATCTGGCGGGTGGCCTGGTCCGCGCGCAGCCCGTCCCGGGCCATCTGGTCGCGGATCTGGTCGGCGATGCCGACCCCGGCGGTGCCGCCGCCGAGGATGACCACCCGCTGGTCCCGCCACCGGGCCCCCGTGACCTTCAGCGCGTTGAACAGTCCGGCCATGACCACGGCCCCGGTGCCCTGCATGTCATCGTTGAAGATCCGGTACCGGTCCCGGTAGGTGACCAGGATCCGCCGCGCATTGCCCGCGCCGAAGTCCTCGAAGTGCAGCAGCGCGTTCGGGAATAGCGACGACGCCGCCTCGAGGTACTTGTCGATGAATGCGTCGTACGCAGCGCCGCGGACCCGCGCGTGCCGGTTGCCCACATAGAGCGGGTCGTTCAGCAGCCCCTCGTTGTCGGTGCCGACGTCCAGGGACACCGGGATCACCCGGCGCGGGTCGATGCCCGCCGCGGCGGTGTAGACCGCCAGCTTGCCCACCGAGATCTGGATGCCCCCGACACCCCAGTCTCCGATGCCCAGGATCTCCTCGGCGTCGCTGCACACGATCAGGTCCACGTCGCCAGGCCCCAGGCGCAGCGTGCCAAACGCCGCCCGGATGTCGTCCGGCTGGTCGATGGACAGGTAGACCCCTCGCGGTCGGCGGTACTCGTGGGAGTACCGTTCGATCGCATCTCCGACGGTGGGGTCGTAGACGACGGGCAGCAACTCGGCCAGGTGGTCCAGCAGCACCCGGTAGTACAGCACCTCGTTGCGGTCGTGCAGCTGTTCCATGTACACGTTCTTGGCCAGGTCGTCGCCCTGGGCCTGCAGCTGCTGCCAGACCCGCCGGGCCTGCTGCTCCAGGGTCAGCACCCCGGACGGCAGCCGCCCGGTCAGGCCGAGCGCCTCCCGCTCGGCCTGCGTGAACGCCACCCCGCGGTTGACCAGCGGGTCGTTCAGCACGGCCGGTTCGGTCGGAGCGTGCCTGCCGATGTCGCCCGTGACGTTCTCGTTCACTTCGATGTACCTCCGGATTCGGTAGATGGGAGCGATTGGCTGCCAGCTAGCGTGGGCCGGATCAGCATCGGCTCGAGCAGGGTGAGGCTGTGCCTTCTGCGCATCACCGCTCCTCGCCGGAGAAGATTTCCAGGAAGAACAGGAACACGTTCAGCACGTCGAGGAAGATCGACGCGGCCAGCAACGGCGCGGCGGTGATGTCGGTGCCCCTGCGCAGCCGCTGGAAGTCGAACATGGTGAACCCGGCGAAGATCACCAGGCCGAGCACCGAGTAGACCAGCCCGCTGCCCGGGATGTGCACGAAGATCAGCACGATGCCGGCCACGATCAGCGCCACCAGCGCCCAGAAGCTCACCCGCGCGATGGCGGTCAGGTCCCGCCGGGTGGCATACCCGGCCGCGCCGAATGCGGCGATGAACAGCGCGGTCGCCCCGCCCGCCTGCCATAGCGCGCGCGGGTCCATGCTGCCGTAGTAGGCGATCGTCGGCGCCACGGCCAGCCCGATCAGCAGGCCGAACGCGCCGAGCAGCACGACAGTCAGCTGCGTGGACCGCCGCGCCGCGAACCGCATGCCGACGAGGGCGGAGAAGGCGGCGATGAACGCGACGATGCCCGCGCCGCCGGTCAGGCCGTGGCCCAGCCAGGCTCCTAGCGCGAACAGGCCGGCGGTGACCGCGACATAGCCCATCGTCTGCGCGAACAGCGCGTGCGCCTCGTCGCGGGCCGCCCTCCCCATTTGCTGGTAGGCAAGAGTCTGAGCCATGCGCTGGTCCCCTTCTTCCTGGCGTCAGCCGTCTGTGTCCCGGCCACGCGGTCAGAGCTGATATCCACGGTCGGTTCCCAAGCGGCCGCCGTACCAGGGAGGAACCCTGGTCGATAACCTGGCCCGCTAACCTGCTCGTCGCGCCCGGGCGAGCCCGCGCCCACGACGGTGACTTCGTAGTCGTAACCGCTCACCTGGCCGCGTCCTGCGCGGCCGGCTCGATCCGACCGCCCGGCTGCGGCACAGGCGCTCACACGGCCTCCCGGCTGGTCCAGCTCACCGGCCCGATGAAGCCGAGACCGGCGCCCGCGGAGCTGCACCATTGGCTCGAGCGAAGCGTAACCCCCGGGGGAAAAACCGGGCAATCCCCGGCCTCGAGGGCTCACCGCGGTTACCGTGTGCGCGCCCGCCGTGGCGGTGGAGTGCCGGCCTGATCGTGCCTCGGTGAGCGCGGGGGCCAGCTAGCTGCTCTGCAGGTCGCGCTGGGTGAACCGCCAGCCGCCGAGCAGGGCTGCGGCGCAGCCGAGCGCCAGGTAGGTGCCGGCGATCCCCCAGTTCGGGCTGACGGCGGGGGCGAGGGCCGGGTGGTAGAGCAGCGAGGTGTCCATGAGCCAGTGGTTGACCTTGACGGCGGAGCCGAGCATGTCCAGCAGGAACGCCCAGGCAAGGACGCCCCAGCACACCACCGTCGTCAGACGGGGTATGAAGCCGAACGCAAGCAGGCCGATGCCGAGCAGCAGTGCCGCCGGGGCGGCGCTGTTGACGCCGGCCAGCAGCAGCTCGTGGAAGCTCAGCCCGGCATGCTGGCCGGCCGCGGCGGCCCAGAAAGCCACCCCGCCCAGGATGCCCGCGGCCACCAGGACCGCGAGGATCAGCCCGGCCCGCCCGGACAGCCAGCGCTGGCGGCTGACGGTGCGCACGACGAGGTTATCCAGGTACCCCTCGGCCTCCTCCTCGCGCACCCTGCCCAGGGCGCTGGCCACATACGCCATGATCAGCGTCATCAGGATGAGAAAGATGATGCCGGCGAACACCCGGGTCCCGGCCAGCTGGAGTTGCCGCTGTGCCACATGGGTCAGCTGGCCGGTGAATTTCCGCAGCATGCTGGATGAGGCAAAAGCCTGGCCCGTTGACTTCGCCAGCGAACCGTAGAGAAGGGCGGCCACGACCGTGATGGCCAGCCAGCCGGCGATGCTTGCCCACGACAGGCGCAGCGCAAAGGAAAGCGGCGAGCCCAGCAGGGCCATGCGGGGCCTGGCGGTGGCCTTGTCCGCCAGCAGGCTGTCACCCAGGTCGCGGTCGGCCAGCAGCACCGTCGCCACCGCGCACACCGCCACCAGGCCAAAGATCGGAAGCAGCCAGAGCGGCTGCGCGCCGGTCAGCGGGCGCAGCTGCTCCACCCAGCCCAGCGGGCTGACGTACACCAGCCAGTGGGCGCTGGAGCTGGCGTCGCCGAGAGCGCGCAGCATGAACGCTGCCCCGAACACCCCCGCGGACGCGCCCGCGGCCCGGGCCCGGGTGGGCATCACTTCGCTGGCCACGGCCCCGACGGCGGCGAACATGGCCGCCCCCGACGTGACCGCCACGGCGAACAGCAGGCTCCGGCCGGCGCTGAACCCGACATCAGGCCTGGTCCCGACCAGGACGGTGAGCAGCGCGGTCAGCACGTACATGGCCAGCACGCCGGCGCCCAGGCCCGCCAGCGCGTTGGCGGCTGCCCGGCGTTGCGTGGTCAGCCCGGCGAGAAACAGCTCCCACCGCCCGGCCGCCTCCTCGCCACGCAGCGCCCTGGTGGCGGCCATCAGCCCCCACACGGACGCGACCAGGACCGTCACCCCGATCCCGCGCCAGTCGGTGAAACCGCCGAGCGTGGTGATCCGGTAGGTGTCGCCGAGCAGCGCCTTCAGTCCCGCGTTGCTGGCCATCGAGCCCAGCAGGCTGTCCCGCTGGGCCGCGGTCGGCGCGATCGAGTCGAAGGAAAAAGCGTTGTCATAGACGTAGAGGCCGAACACCAGCCCCCACAGGGCGCCGGCCCGTGCCGCCTGGCGCCCGGTGAACCGGGCGACGGTCAGCCGCGCCAGCCGGTAGCGCGCCCGCCCGGCCCCCGTGCCGGACGCCGCGGCGGTGCTAGCCACCCTGGGCTCCGTGGCCGGCATGTTCCTGCTCGCCATAGATGGACAAGAACAGCTCCTCCAGCGACGGCTCGCGGCTGAACAGCGTCTCGGGGTGCGCGGGCGCCAGCACCGCCAGCAGCCCGTCGATCGGCCCGCGCACCTGGCAGGTCAGGTGGTGGCCGGTGACCTGCACCGCGCTCACGCCGGGAACCCGGTCCAGCGCCGGCGGGGGCGAGCCCGGGAACGAGGCCTCCACCGTGACCGCCGACAGGTGCCGCATCTGGGCAAGCGTGCCGATCTCCACCAGCCTGCCCGCCCGCAGGATCGCGATCCGGTCGCACAGCGCCTCCGCCTCGGACAGCACGTGCGAGGACAGGAACACCGTCTGCCCGTTGTCCTTGGCCTCCAGCACGCTCTCCCGGAAGGCCTGCTGCATCAGCGGGTCCAGGCCGGTGGTGGGCTCATCAAGGATGAGCAGGTCGGCACGGCTGGCCAGGGCCGCGATCAGGTTGATCTTCTGCCGGTTGCCATGCGAGTACGCCCGGACCTTCCGGGAGGTGTCGAAATCGAACCGCTTGACCAGCAGGTCCTGGTAGGCGACATCGGTCTGGCCGTGCATCCGGGCCAGCAGGTGCAGCGTCTCGGCGCCGGTCAGCGAGGGCCACAGGGTCGCCTCACCCGGCACGTAGGCGACCCGGGCGTGCACCGCCACCTTCTTATCCACCACGTCCATGCCGAAAATCTCGGCCCGGCCGGCGGTCGGCTTGATCAGCCCCAGCAGCAGCCGGATCGTGGTGGTTTTGCCCGCGCCGTTCGGCCCCAGATAGCCCAGAACCTCCCCCGCGCTCACCTCCAGGTCCAGGTCCTCCAGGCCCACGACCGCGCCGTAGTGCTTGGTCAGCTTCTCGGTTCGCAGCGCGACCTGCGCGGTCTGCCTGCCGGCATTCATGCGGACCCGCCCTCACGTCCGTGGGATCGTCCAACGCGGCCGGTCCCGCTTCACTACGAGCCAACCACCGGCCAGGCCCCGCAGGGAGAACTCAAGGTCCCGGCCAGACAGGGCAGAAGTCCCTGAACCGCAGGCTGGGATCATGGCGAGCGTGGACGGCGGGGGACACGGCGCCCTGTTCGGCGGGTGCGCCTTCGCCCCCGCGCCTCCGTGACCGCCCGGAGCCCCCCGGACGGCAGCATGCCCGCCCGGTGTTTCAGGACCCTGAACGTTTGCCCAGTGCCTGGCCCGCGGGCTGAGCGGGGCGTGGCGCCGGGCCGCCGAGCGCGTTGCGCCGGTCGGGCATGCGCAGCGAGACCATGCGCCGCCAGCCGCCCAGCCACTCGTAGCAGTAGACCGCCTGGATGCCCGCGGCCAGGACGGCGGCCTTCGGCCGGGGCCAGCCCAGGATGCGGCTCAGGTGCGCCATGACCGCCGTGCTCACGGCCCGGTAGATGGCGATCTCGGCCAGCGCGGTCGTGCGCAGCGTGTGCCGGATGAAGTCCGCATGCCCGGCCGCGGCCAGCCGCAGCAGCTCCTCATGGCAGTAGGCCAGGTGGTTGTCCTCGTCGTTGGAGATCACCCGGATCGCGCGGCCGACGTCCGGCCGGTCTCCGGCGTACTTGCGCAGCGCCTGCATCTGCTCGCTGGCGCGCTGCTCGGTGACCCGGCTGTGTGCCAGGTAGGTGACGATGTCCCGTTCGGTCAGCCTCTCCTCGCGCCGCAGCCGGGCGTGCGCCAGCCCGATGCCGGCGTTCTCCAGCCGCATCGTGTAATCGGTGTCCGGGGGCGCGCCCACCGGCTGCAGGCCGCGCTTGCTCAGCAGCGCGGTGAAGATGCGGCCGTGCTTATCCTCGTCGGCCCCGTGCCGGGCGATCTTCGGCGCCAGGTCGCGCTGCGAGCCGGGCACCAGCTCCGCGATCCGGCCGTTCTCCCACCCGCCCTGCGCCTCGCCGCTGGCAGCGATCGAGCAGAACAGCGTGAACGCCTCATCGTTATCGAATATTTCTTCGAATATCTCCCTGGCAGAAAGCATTTTCTGTCACCTCCGGCGGCTAGCGGCAGCCGAGCGGCGCCTCCTGGTCCTGGGTGAGCTTGCGGCGAGCATCGCCCCGGCGGGGGTGAGCTGTCATCACACGCAGGGGACGATCCCGCCTGGCCGCTCCCCTCGGGCGGATCCGGCCGTGACACGTGACAGCGGCGTGTGCGGGCCGTGACACGACGGCCGGCCACCATGCAGGCCATGGAACGGCCGTCGCACGCCATCTACGCCGAGGAGCTGGCCAGGCGGTACGGGACGACGACCGCGCTGGCCGGCCTCGACCTGGCGGTCCCGCGGGGCATGGTCCAGGGGGTGCTCGGGCCGAACGGGGCCGGCAAGACCACGCTCATCCGCATCCTCGCCACGCTGCTGCGCCCGGACGCGGGCCGCGCGCTGGTCGGCGGGTTCGACGTGGCGAGGCAGCCGGGCCGGGTCCGCCCGCTGATCGGGCTGACCGGGCAGTTCGCCGCCGTCGACGAGGACCTGACCGGCGAGGAGAACCTGCTGCTCATCGCCAGGCTGCTGGAGCTGGGCCGGAAGGCGGCCCGCCAGCGTGCCGCGGAGCTGCTGGAACGGTTCGGCCTGGCCGGGGCCGGCCGGCGGCTGGCCAAGACGTACTCAGGCGGCATGCGCAGGCGGCTGGACCTGGCCATGGGCCTGGTCGGCCAGCCGGAGGTGCTGTTCCTGGACGAGCCCACCACCGGCCTGGACCCGCGCTCCCGCGGCGAGCTGTGGGACATGGTCCGCGGCCTGGTGGCCGGGGGCACCACGGTGCTGCTCACCACGCAGGACCTGGACGAGGCCGGCCGGCTGGCCAGCCGGATCGCCGTGATCGACCAGGGGCGGATGATCGCCAGCGGGACCCCGGCCGAGCTGAGGGCGAAGGTCGGCGGGCAGAGCCTGGACGTCCGCCCGGCCGAGCCCGGCCAGCTCGCCGTGGCCAGCGCGATCGTGGGAGAGGTGATGTGCTCCGGCGTCCCGCGCGAGCGGGACGGGGCGGTCACCGTCCCGCTGGCCCCGGGCAGCAGCGGCACCGAGGCACTGGCCGCCGTGTCCCTGCGGCTCGGCCAGGCCGGCGTCGAGGTGGACGAGCTGGGGCTGCGCCTGGCCAGCCTGGACGAGGTATTCCTGTCCCTGACCGGCCCGCGGGAAGAGGAGGGCAGATGAGCCCGCTGCGCACGGCCCGCCACAGCCTGACCCTTGCCTGGCGCAGCCTGGCAAAGCTCAGGCACTCCCCGGACCAGCTGCTCGACATCATCATGCTGCCGATCGTCCTGGTGCTTGTGATGGTGTTCCTGTTCGGCGACGCCGTGGCCGGCAGCACGCACTCGTACCTGCAGTACGTGCTGCCCGGCGTCGCCGTGCAGGCGCTGATGTTCGCCTCGCTGGGCATCGGCGTCGGGCTGAACACCGACCTGCGCAATGGCATCTTCGACCGGTTCCGCAGCCTGCCGATCGCCCGGCCCGCGCCGCTGATCGGCTACATCCTGGGCGACGTCGTCAAGTTTGTGCTGTCGCTCGCCCTGGTGTTCGCGCTCGGCGCGGCCGCCGGCTTCCGCACCCACGGCAGCGTCCCCGCCGTCCTCGCCGCCTGCGCGATCATCATGGTGTTCGCGTTCGCGGCGAGCTGGGTCGTGGCCCTCGCCGGCCTGCTGGCCAGGAGCCCGGCGAGCGTGACCGCGTTCAGCATTGTCCTGATTTTCCCGCTCACGTTCGGCAGCAACGTCTTCGTGCCGACCGGGCGGCTGCCGGGCTGGCTGCAGGCGTGGGTCAAGATCAACCCGGTTACCGACGTGTCGAACGCGGCCCGCGGGCTGATGCTGAGCCTCCCGCTTGGCGACGCGGTCACGGCATCGCTGCTGTGGACGGCCGGCGTCGTCGCGGTGTTCGCGCCGCTCGCCACGTGGGCGTACCGCCGCCGGCAGGCCTAGTGCCCCCGAGTCGTTAGTTCGCAGGCAGTCGCCGTTGGGGTGCTGCCCGTCGACGAGTGCGCCACCGCGTGCCTGCTGGAGCTGGTCATCCATGCCGACGATCTGGCGGTGAGCCTGGGGCTGGAGCCGGTGGCCTTCAGCGAGTCGGCCGTTGACCTGGTGGTGGTGACGCTGAGCCGGATCGCGCGCAGGCGGCACGGCAACCTCGCGGTCATCCGCGCCATGTCCCGGCCTGAGCGGTCTCCCGCGCAGGGAATCTGCGTGTTCTGACGTCATGCCCGGCGAAGCTGCGGGGCCAGGGCGGTCAGCTGGGTGACCGCGTCCTCGGCGGTGAGGTTCGCGGCCTGAACGTGCAGCTCCTCGTAACCGCCGGCCAGCGCGGCCCGCGCCGCCGTCTCCACCCGGCGCACGTCCGGGTTCCCCTGGTCCCGGGCACCGCGGACGGCCGCCGCGTAGCCGAGCAGGCGCGCCGCGTCGGCCGGGCGGCCTTCGGCCAGGGCGAGGTCGGCGAGCACCTCAGCCACCCCGGCGATAGCCGGCCGGTCCTGGACCGGTCCGGGATCGGCCGGCAGGACCAGCCCGAGCGCCTCGGCGAGCAGCCCCCGCGCCTCGGCCGGCTTTCCGCCGGCGGCTGCCAGGCGGGCCAGGGCGGTCAGCGGCAGCAGCCGGACCCGCTGCGGGACGCCGGTCACTTCGTCAAGGCGGCGGCGTGCCGCGGTCAGCAGCGACCGCGCCTGGGCAGGCTCACCCGCGTGCCGGCTGACCTCGCCGAGCACGGCCTCGGCAAACGCCGTGACCATGGGGGAACGCAGCGCGTGCCCGGACGTCCGGGCACTGGCGACGTCGGCGCGCGCGGCCGCCAGGTCCCCGGCCCGCAGCTGGGCCATCCCCCGCTCCGCGCGCAGCCACGCGGCGTCATCGTCGGCGCCGACCGCCCCGGCGAAGCCGATCGCCTGCTCCAGCGCCGCGATCGCCGCGAAGTGGTCGCCGCCGAGGCCGTACCCGGCACCGAGGTGGCGGACCGCGCCTGCCAGGCCCCACCCGTCGCCGACCACGGCGAACGCCTCCCTGGCCGCGGCGAAGTGCCGGGCAGCGGCCGGCGCGTCGCCGCGCAGCTCCGCGGCGAACCCTCGGTATAGGTGCCCGGTGGCCGACAGCCACGGGTCCGGGTGCTCGACCAGCTCGGTGAACTCGCCCGAGCCCGTCGCCTGCGCGCCGAGCAGGGCGCGGACCAGCGTGACGGCGGGATGCGCATCGTCGCCCGCCAGCTCGGCGGCGCGGGCAGCGGAACGCTGGCCACGCCCGAAGTCCTGGATCGCGAAGTGGTGCATGGCGTCGCTGGCGTACGCGGTGGCCAGGGCCCGGCGCGGCGCGCCGCCGCCGGAGTCGGCGCCGGGCATCGCGAGCACCTCGCGCATCCAGCCGGCCGCCTCCCAGTGGTTGCCTCGCACCGTCGAGTACCAGGCGAGCGCGGCCGCCAGGCGCACCGCGGTGTCGGCGTCGCCCGTGCCCACCGCGTGCCGCAGCGCCGCGGCGAGGTTGTCGTGCTCGCGGCGCAGCCAGGCAAGGTGGGCCACCTGGGCGCTGGTGCGCAGCAGCGGCTCGGCCTCCTCGGCCCTGGCCAGGAAGTAGCGGGCGTGTGCCCGCAGGAACCGGCCCGGCTCACCCGCCTCGGCGAGCGCAGCCTGCGCGTACGCCCGGATGGTGTCCAGCATCCGGTACCGCGGCGGAGCGCCCGGCTCCTCCCTGAGCTGCACGAACGACTTGTCGGCCAGCCCGCCGAGCAGCCCGGCGACCTCACCGGACGGCAGCCGCTCGTCCGCGCACACCGCCTCGGCCGCCTCGAGGGTGGCGCCGCCCGCGAACACCGCGAGCCGCCGGGCCAGCGTGCGCTCTGGCTCGGTGAGCAGGTCCCAGGTCCACCCGACGACCCCCCGCAGCGTCTGGTGCCGCGGCAGCCCGGCACGGTTGCCGCCGGTCAGCAGCCGGAACCGGTCGTCGAGCCGGGCGGCCAGCTCCGCCGCCGGCAGCGTGCGCAGACGCGCGCAGGCCAGCTCGATCGCCAGCGGCAGGCCGTCCAGGCGCCGGCAGATCTCGGCCACCGCCGGCAGGTTCTCCTGGGTCAGCCGGAACCCGTACACCGCGGCCGCGGCCCGGTCGGCGAACAGCCGCAGCGCGGGAACCTCCAGCGCGTCTTCCATGCCAACCGCGGGCGGTGGCACCGGCAGCGGCAGCACCGGGTAGACGCGCTCGCCGGCGGCCGTCAGCGGCTCGCGGGACGTGGCCAGGATCCGCACCCCCGGGCAGCGGCCCAGGATCTCCTGAGCCGCCGTTGCGCACGCGCCGACCAGGTGCTCGCAGTTGTCGAGCACGATCAGCAGCTCACGGTCGCTCAGCTGGCCGGCCAGGTCCGCGCCGGGCCGCACGCCGAGCGCGCCGCAGACGGCCGCGGGCACCCCGGCCGGATCACTGACCCCGGCGAGCTCGGCCAGCCAGGCGCCGTCCGGGGCCTGCCAGCCCGCGGCCAGCTCGGCGGCGAGCCGGGTCTTGCCAACACCGCCGGGCCCGACCAGGGTCACCAGCCTCGCGTCCGGCAGCAGCGCACCGAGCTGCGCCAGGTCCTCGCCGCGCCCGACGAAGCTGGTCGCCGCGGTGCTGAGGTTGGTGTGCCGGGTGGCCGGCCGGCTGGCGCGGGGGTGCTGGCCGGTGGTCCGGGTTCCGGTCGGCTGGCTGGCGCGGGGGTGCTGGACCGGCCGATGAGCGACGACCCGCACGACCAGTTGCTGCTGCAGATCCGCGGCGCAGTGGCCGAATACGAGCGGACGCTGATCGCCGAGCGGATGCGGCGCGGCCGCCAGGCCAAGCTGCGGGCGGGCACGCTGCTGCCGTGGACGACGCCGCCGTTCGGCTACCGGCTGGATTGTGAGCGGCCCCGGGATGCGGCCGCGGTCCGGGTGGAGCCCGGCGAGGCGGTGCTGGTCGCGCAGCTGTTCGACTGGTACCTGGAGCCGCAGGCGACCGTCTGCCGGCTCGCCCGGCGGCTGACCGACCTGGGGGTGGCCACCCCGAGGGGCAAGCCGCGGTGGAACGTGGCCAGCGTGCGCGGCATCTTGCGTAACCCGGCCTATACGGGGCGGGCGCTGACCAACCGCACCCGGGTGGCGCCGGCCCGCGGGCGTAAGTCGGCGATGCTCCCGGCCGGGCCGGGCATCAGCCATGCCCCGCGGCCTGAGGAAGACTGGATCGCCGTGCCGGTCCCGCCGATCGTCTCCGAGGAGACCTTCGCCCAGGTGCAAGCCAAGCTG